>CALIMU010000054.1 GCA_938045355.1 uncultured Clostridium sp.
ATCATTTTTTTATTTAAAATAATTACATCAATAAAATTATGATTTTTATTTTTAACTAGTATTAACTAAAAATCCTTGACAATTAATTTTTACTTTGTTATACTGTTTTTGTTATTTATTGGAGAGATGGTCGAGTGGTTGAAGGCACCAGTCTTGAAAATTGGCATAGGGTAACTCCCTATCGTGGGTTCGAATCCCACTCTCTCCGCCAAAGTTGAAAGCTTTACATTTTATGTAAAGCTTTTTTGTTTTATATCTATATCTACCTACACATATCTCTTTATTATTCTTCTATAATTTTTACTTTTCATAATAAAAAAGATAATCATTATACATATCTAATCTATATCTAGATTAAATATTATCTTCTGATTATCTAATTATCTCACAATTATATTCTCTTATAGTCTTTCTTTTCTTTAACTTCAACTACTATCTTATCATCTTTTATACTTAATATTGTATTTTCTTCATATATTCCTAATTCTATTATCTTATCTGCAATCCTAACTTGAGCATTTTCTACTTCTTTTGCACCTACAAAAGCTTTTTTATTTCCTGTTGCACCTGCATGTGCCAAACCTCTTAATGTTCCAAGCACTATTATATTTCCACTTGCTATTAATTGTCCACCACTATTTAAGTCTCCTAATAATACAACACTCCCTAAATATTCTTCTCTTATCCCAGATCTTATAGAATGTTTTATATATTTTGTATTTGAAATATTTTCATCTTTCTCAAATAACTCTTTTATTGAAAACAATCCAAGCTCTTTTCCTATATCTACGAATTCTATAATTATGTTACTTAATAAGTTTTCCATTCCAACTTTTAATGTTTTTTCAATAACACTTCTTTCATTATCATTAAATACTTTTCCTATTATATCTATATATACCAAATTTGCTTCATAATTATTATTTTTGTCATTAAATATTTCTAATATTTTTTCTATTATTATTTCTTTTTTATCAATTAACTCATCAATTATCTCTATAATAGTACTTTCTTTAAAAAGATTAAGCTCTATCCTTCTATTATCAGAATCTACATTTAAAATAATATGATCATTCTCCATACTCACCAACTTTAATTTTACTTTACTATATTTCTCTTCTTCCTTCTAATGCTCTACTTAAAGTTACTTCATCTACATATTCTAAATCTCCCCCTACTGGAATTCCATGTGCAATTCTGGTAACTTTAACATTGTATGTTTTTAAAAGTTTAGCTATATATACTGCTGTTGTTTCACCTTCTATCCTAGGATTTGTTGCAAGTATAACCTCTTTTATATTATCTTCTGTAATTCTTATAATTAATTCTTTTATATGTAAATCTTCTGGTTTTACACCATTCATTGGTGACAAACTTCCACCCAATACATGGTATAATCCATTATATTCTCCTGTTCTTTCCATAGCAATTATGTTACGTACATCTTCTACAACACATAAAAGCTCTCTATTTCTTTTTTCATTTTCACAAATATAACAAGGATCTGTATCTGAGATATTAAAACATTTTGAGCATACCTTCAAGCTTTTTTTTGCATCAACTATCGAATTTAAAAAGCTTTGAACCTCCTTGTTATTTTCTTGTATTATATGAAATGCCAATCTTTCTGCTGTCTTTTTACCTATCCCTGGTAATTTAGCAAATCCTTCTATTACTCTTTCTATTGATGGTGAAAATTCCATTATAATCCCATTCCTGGTATGCTCATTCCTTTAGTCATTTCTTGTTCTTCATTATCTATTTGTTTTAGTAAGTCATTAATACAAACCATTAACACATCTTGTAACATTTCTTTTTCTTCTTTATCTAATAATTCTTCTGCTACATTTAACTCTAACAATTCTCTTTTTCCATTCATCTTAGCTGATACTGCACCACCACCTGCAACAGATTCAAATACTTTTTCTTGTATCTCCTTTTGAGATTTTTGCATATCTGATTGCATCTTTTGTGCTTCTTTTAATAATTTATTTATGTTCATTCCTCCTGGAAACCCCATTCCCGGAAATCCTTTTCTTCCCATATTTTTTATTCCTTTCTTCTTTTTCAACTTATATATTACTATTTTTCTTTTACATATTCAACTATATATTCTTTACCTGTAGTATTTTTTATTGCATCTTTTATAATTTTCAAGTTTTCTTTAGTTAATATATCTCCACTCAATTCCATTTTTGATACTAAATATGCATTATTTTCTTTTACGTAAATTTCTATATTATTTAACAAAACAAATAATTTCATTTCTTTGTTCACAAGCATATATTTTCTTATTGCTAACATGTCAAGTTTTTCTTTTTTATCTAATATTTTATTTTGACTTGATATATCCTTTTTTTCTATACTACTTTCTTCTATTACTTTTTTTTCATTTTTATGTTTTTCAACATTTACATTTACATTAATTTTGCTATTATTACTTATAACCTTATCTATATGTTTCTCTACATTATGGATGCTTTTATTTTTTCCTTCTAAGACCTTTCTATCTTTTTCCATAACTGAATTATTATTTCCAGCTAAATTCATAAGTGCTGCTATAAGCATAATTCTTTTATTTTCCATGTTTTTCATTAACATAATTATATTTAAAACTTCTTTTATAATTTTATATATTCTAAACTTATCTATATTCATATATTTTTCTAACATTTTTCTTTCATGTTCTGTATATAATCCTAGAAGTTCTTTATCTTTTAAATATATACTTTCTAGTAATTTTAATAATTCTGTTATATAACTTTCTGGCTCTTTACCTTCATCCATTAATTCATTTGATATTTTTAATGTCTTATTTATGTCTCCTTCTATTACTGCTCCTAATATATCTATCATTTTTTCCATACTAGGTAGTCCTACTGTTTCTCTAACTGCCTCTTTATCTATCTTTCCCTCTAAATTACTGACACTTTCAAGGATTGATATTCCGGTCTCTCATTGATCCATTTGCTAAGTTTGCTATTAATACTAATGCATCATCATCTATATCAATATTAGTTTCATTAGCAATTTTATGTAATCTTTTCATTATCTTTTCTTCAGAGATTCTCATAAATTCAAATCTTTGACATCTTGATATAATAGTTGCAGGAAGCTTTTGAGGTTCTGTAGTTGCAAGTATAAATTTAACATGTTCTGGTGGTTCTTCTAAAGTTTTTAACAAAGCATTAAAAGCTCCACTACTAAGCATATGTACTTCATCTATTATGTACACCTTATATTTTAAATTTGTAGGTAAAAAATCTGTTTGTTCTTTTATAAGTCTTATGTCATCAACACCATTATTTGATGCAGCATCCATTTCAATGATATCTACATTTGTTCCTTCTGAGATACTTAAACATTCTTTACATTTCAAACAAGGATTTCCATCCTTATTATTATTACAGTTTATAGCTTTTGCAAATATTTTTGCAATACTTGTTTTACCTGTTCCTCTAACTCCTGTAAAAAGGTAAGCATGTCCGATTTTATTTAATTTTATCTGATTTTTTATAATTTCAACTACTCTCTCTTGTCCAACAATTTCATCAAAATTTTGTGGTCTATATTTTCTATATAATGATTGATACATAAACTTCTCCTAACAAAATACCTTCTTCTTCATTGAAGGCACTTATTCACATAAAGGCAACTGCTTATCGCTGCTTTCTTTCGAACCTGACGAGATTCACAGTTCTTTATTGAAATGCCCTCAATGAAAAAGAAGGTTATTATCAATTATATTTATATAATATTTTAACTAATTTTGCAAATATTTTTTTACTATTTTTACCTTTTTTTCATTTTCTTCTTTAAAAAGTCCAAACTCTTTTCTTTCCATTCCTACTTTATCAATAACCATATTGGTTTTATATTCTTCGTTATTATCCATAATTATATTAATATCAAAATTTATTTTAGATAAATTATATTTT
>CALIMU010000055.1 GCA_938045355.1 uncultured Clostridium sp.
GTTTCTATGAAGGATTAAGATTACCTTCAGGATCACAAATAAGTGCAGAAATGTTCAAAGATGGGCTTAGTAGTCCAGATGTTCCAGGGGGATCATTTGTAAAAGAACATATATTTGATGATGAATCTGTAATAAATAGCATGAAAAATACAGTAAATAGCAAAAAAGATGGTGGATATCAAGAAAGTACAGAAACAGTTACAGCAAATGTTCAACAACCAGATTATAAAAGATGGGGAGGAATAACACAATTTTTTGCTAATAGTGGATTAGGATTAAAATCTTTCCTTTTAGGAAGTAAAGGTGAAGGATTAAATGCAGGATATGCAAAAGGAAATGGTTCAACACCAATATTAAAAGCAGATCCAACAATCGTAGATAAATCAATAAAAGATAAACAAGAAGACGATAAAGATGCATTAAACGATATATTTAATGGTAATACAACAATACAAAAAATGACAGGATTTAAACCTTGGTCAAGTATTTATACAGATCCAGAAAATCAAGATATATATAGGTCAGCATATGGTTCTAATTTTTTTATAACAAGTAAGAAAAGTTCAAAACATGATACAGATGAAGAACATGATGGATTATATGAAGATATAACAGGTGGACATCAATTAAGCTCACAAAAGATTACAGCAAGATTTGGTTCATTTTCAGCATTAATGTCACAACAAAATACAAGTATATGGGGAAAAAACAATTATACTAAAGGAGTTGTAACAGAAACAAAAAAACCAGGACAAACAGGGGTAGATTCTTATCAAGCACCAGTTTGGCAATCAAATGAAGTTGATCATGTTCAAAGACCAAATTCTGGAACAACAGCAGAAGGAAATAAGAAGAAAGCTGATAAGAGAAAAGCAATAAATGAAGAAGAAAGTAATAGATTAAAAGAATTTGTAAGACAATATCAAGAATATGAAGATAAGTTTAAAGAATGGAGAGAGAAGAATCCAAGAGATATTGAAGAATGGAGTACAGATGGAAATACAGCTAAAGTTGTAAATTCAAATAAAGACTCAATAATAAAATACATATTACCAAAAGGATTTTATAAAGATAGAGAAATTCCAGAAAGTAATGGTAAACTTGCTCCAAACCCTAAGATTCAATATCAACCTAAGATTGAATCAGCACAAGTAGGAAAGAGTTTGGAAGAAGTATCAAAAGTTAAATTTGATAAAGCTTCACAAAAATGGTTAGTAGGACCATATAAATTAAAATACTTTAAACATGAATTAAAAGATAAAGTAAAACCAGATAGAACAAATGAAGGAAAATTAACTTCAGATATAACAGAAGTACAATTATATGGAATATATGAAAATGGAGTACAAAATCCACAAAACAATAATCCAAATAAATATGAAGGAAATAATAAAAAAGATAATATAGATGATGATAGATTTGGAACAAAAACACAAGATAAAGACTATTCATATATAAAATCTTGGAGTTTTATAACTAAAAAAGGAACATTAAACAAAACATCATATCCAGATCCAGATGAAGAATTCTATATAGCTGTAGATTATGATCCAGCACTTAAGAAAATAGCAAAAGCGAGATTTGTATTTGGATATATGGTACAAGGAAGTAGATATACTAAGATAACAGGTACATATAATAGTGTTAAAGTTAAGAAAAATGGAAAGAGTTCAGGAAGTAAGAATAACACTACAAATAATACTAGTACAAATGGAAGCAATAATGGAAAATCTACTTCAAATTCAAATAAGAATGGAAGTAATAATTCAAAAAATTCGAATTCAAGTAATAATGGAAGTAGTAATAAAGGTAAATCAAATTCAAATGGAGGTTCAAACAAAGGTAAAACAAATAATTCAAATAAAAATAATAAGCCAAGGACAAGAGTAAGAACAGGAAAATCAACAGATCTATTCAAACCTCAAGGTCCAAGTTTGGAAGATAAGATAAAAAATGGTGTGAGCGAATATTTAAGAAAACAACAACCTACATGGGGAGATTTCAGAAGACAAGATAATGAAATGTTAAAGAAAGAAAATGAAAAATATGAAAAGATGCAAAGAAAAGTAAAGAGCTATTTAGAAGGTAGAAATGTAGTTATGAAAAATTATAACTATTCAAATGGTAGTTCAACTAAAAATAGTTCAGCTGTAAAATCTGTAACAGTAGGAAATGGAAAGTTAACAAATGGTGAAAAATATGATAATAATTTCTTAACTAATACATTTGATGCTTTTAGAGAAGCAGGAAATAAATTAACTGATAGTATAAGAAATCAATTATCTAATAGATTTGGAAATTCTATGTATGGATCAAATCCTTCAAACAATAGAAATAGTTCAAATAACGAAAATGGTGTATATGGTAATGTTGAGGGAACTAGAGTTACTCAAGAAATACCAGGACAAAGTACTACTATAGAATATGATGCAGAATATAATCTTGTGATGCAACCAATAACTATCCTTGATGAAGGTGCAGCAAGATGGGGTGAAGAAATTGCTCTAGAAATAGAATTTGATCATC
>CALIMU010000056.1 GCA_938045355.1 uncultured Clostridium sp.
TAAATATGTCTTATATATTAATATATATTTAATGAAATATATACTTTGTATTTATTAAAAGAAATGGAGATAATAAGATGAAACCAATTGTAGCAATAATAGGTAGACCTAATGTTGGTAAATCAAAATTATTTAACTATCTTATAGGACAAAGATTATCTATAGTAGAAGACACTCCTGGTGTTACAAGAGATAGGATTGTTGCTGAAACTACATGGAATCGGTAGAGTATTTGATTTGGTAGATACAGCAGGGATAGAGGAAATAAAAAATAATGAAATACAAGAACAAATGATGATACAAACAGATACAGCAATAGAGATTGCTGATGTTGTATTATTTTTAACAAGTGTAAAAGAAGGAGTTCAAAAAGACGATCTAGAAATATTAAAGAAATTAAAAAAAGCTAAAAAAAAGATGGTTCTAGCAGTAAATAAATGTGATAAACTTCGGAGAAATAGATCCAGATTTTTATGAATTTTATACTCTTCGGAAATAATCCACTTCCAATTTCTGCAGCAAATGCAACAGGACTTCGGAGATATGTTAGATGAAATAGTAAAACTTTTACCAGAAAAACATGTTGATGAAAAAGAAGATGATAGTATAAAAATAGCATTGATAGGTAAACCTAATGTTGGAAAATCATCTTTAATAAATAGGATTATAGGTTCAAATAGAAATATTGTAAGTAGTATTGCAGGTACAACAAGAGATGCAGTAGATACACCTATAGAGAATAAATATGGTAAATATACATTTATAGATACAGCAGGTATTAGAAAAAAGTCTAAGATAAATGAAAGAATAGAAGAGTTTAGCATAATACGATCTAAACTTGCAATAGAAAGAGCAGATATTTGTATACTTGTTATAAATGCTGAAGAAGGAGCAACAGAACAAGATACAAAAATACTTCGGAATAGCACATGAACTTCGGAAAAGGTATAATTATTATTGTAAATAAATGGGACCTTATAGAAAAAGATAATTCTACTTTTAATAAATATTTAAAAGAAATTAAGTTTAAATTTTCATATGCTCCATATGCTCCAATATTATTTGTGTCTGCACTTACAGGTCAAAGACTTGAAAATATATATAGTTTAATAAATAAAGTAAAAGAAAATACTTTAAGAGAACTTAAAACATCAGATATAAATAGGGTAATAGAAGAAAGTGTTGCATTATCACAACCACCTTCAGATAAAGGAAAAAAATTAAAGATATATTATGGTACTCAATCAGGAGTAGAACCACCAACATTTACACTTTTTGTAAATACTAAAGAATTATTCCATTTTTCATATCAAAGATATATTATGAATAATCTTAGAAAAGTAGCAGATTTTGAAGGTGTTAGAATTAAACTTAATATAAAAGAAAAGGGGGATAAAGCATAATGGATATATATATAATATTAACAACTGCAATATTTTCATATTTAATAGGAAATATAATGTTTGCAGTAATTATAACAAAAGCATTTAAAGGATATGATATAAGAGAAAAAGGGAGTCGGTAATGCTGGAACAACAAATGTAATTAGAAATTTAGGTTTACCTATCCGGAATACTAGTTTTTATATTAGATGCATTAAAAGGAGCATTAAGTATATTTTTAGCATATATAATACATAAAATAACAAATACACATATATCTATAGAATATTTAGTTGCAATTTCTGCACTTTGTGTAATAATACGGACATACTTATCCTATAATGTTTGGATTTAAAGGAGGTAAGGGTGTTGCAACAATGATTGGTATTCTTGCAGCAATAAACCCTATAGTTTTAGGAATATTAGTTGTATATGGAATAATCTTGTTTATAGTAACTAGAATAGTTTCTATAGCATCAATAACAGCAGCAATATTACTTCCAGTATTAATGTTTTTCTTAAATGGTCATACATTAGAATATGTAAAAGGCAATAATACAAACGGTTTTTCGATATATTTAGGATTTTCTATACTTTTTGCACTTATAATATTATTCAATCATAGAGAAAATATAAGAAGATTAAAAGATGGTAGTGAAAATCGTTTTGTAAAAAATAAAGAAGATAAGGAAGAAAATGCTTAAATAATGAGAATTAGAAGGAAAAAATGGGCAGAAGATGAACTTAAAAACTCTGTATTATATATTGATAGAACAGAAGATACTAAAAATAAATGGAAAAACATTTTTGATATAGATAAGAATAAGAATAAGAATAATTTTGAAATACATATAGAAATAGGAATGGGTAAAGGAAAGTTTGTATCATCACTATTTAAAGAATATTCTAATAATAAGAGATATTATAATACATATATTATAGGTATAGATATGATAGAAGCAATGCTTGGCCTTGCAAAAAGAGAAATTGAAAATAGTATTTTAGATATATCAAAAGAAGAAAGAGAAAGTATAATTAAAAAGAGAGACGGTAGTTATACAAATATAGAATTAAAAGACAAGGTAGAAAATATTAATAATATTGAAAATTTTAAAAAAATACGTATATTGAATGCAAATGCTGAAAATATAGACAAATATTTTGGAAAAGAAGATAATGTTACTAGAATATATTTAAACTTCTCAAACCCATGGCCAAAAGATAAACATAAAAAAAGAAGACTTACACATATTACTAAGCTAAAAAAATATTTAGAGTTTTTATCTGGGAAAAAAGAAATATATTTTAAAACAGATGATTATAATTTTTTTGAAGAAAGTAGAGAATATTTTAGAGAAATTGGCTTTAAAGAAGAAATTATAACACACAACTTACAAAAAGATGATATATATTTAAAAAAAGTAGGAATAAAAAATATAATAACTGAACATGAAAAGATGTTTTTAGATAAAGGTATTTTTATAAATGCGGGTATATTTGTATATGATAATATATACTAAATACTTATCATTACTTATTATAATATAATTATAAATTACAAAAGAAAAATGATTATGAAAGGAATAAAGATGAACAAAGAAAAAGAAAATAAAACAAAAAAAGATAAAGATAAAAAGATAAAAAAGTCTGAAAAGACAGGAAAAAAAGTGAAAATAAATATTAAAGAAAAAATTAAAAAAATATTTAAAAATGATAAAATAGTATTTTTAACAAATATTATAACATATGTAATGTTTGCTATTATTGTCTACCTAATGCAAAATAGTATAGTACAAGAAATAAAATTAGGACAACGGAATAATACATGTAAATAAACATATAAACCTATTTTTACAACTTATGACAATAACAATACCTATATTTGGATTAATATTATATTTAGGTAAACATGGCAAAAATAGAAAAAGAGAAAATGTAAGTACACAAGAAATAAAAAGAGATATAAGATATGTTATACAAAAAATATTGGGAATATCTATGATATTTGCCGCTATAATATTTATAGGTATAATATTAGTATCTTTCCTTATGTATAATAAGGTTATATTAAATTTAGAATATATAATAGGAATTATAGCAGTACTTCGGTTTTACAACACTTATAACTACATT
Source organism: uncultured Clostridium sp. (assembly GCA_938045355.1). The sequence continues at coordinate 3,516 of CALIMU010000056.1, forward strand.
CACTTTTGAATATTTTAATAAGATATTTAAAGATGTATTATTTGCACCAATAGTTGCAATTTTAATTACATGGATACCAATGTTATATATATCATATATAAGATTTCGGAGAACTTACACCAATTTTTGAATATTTTAATATGTTCACATTAGGATATATACCTTTAATTGCAATATTTGCATATATAGTAGTTATTTTAGCTCTAAAAGGAATAATTTTCTCACTATATATAAGAGTAAAAGATGAACAAAATGGAAAAAATAGTGAAAATAAAAATAATAAAGAAACTAAAAAAATAGATAATAATAAAGAAAAAGATAAAGAAAAGATAGAAAAGAAAGTAAGAATAAA
>CALIMU010000057.1 GCA_938045355.1 uncultured Clostridium sp.
TAAATTTGAAATATTATAATTTATATTTATTATTTCTTGCACAAGACAATCACATTTTTTCCTTAAACCATTTTCAATAATATATCCTGTATCCTTACATTTCTTACAATCATATTTAGGCTCAAAATCAGAAATTTTTATTTTTTTATCTTTTATATATTTTTCTTTTTTTTCTTCTAATTTTTTGATTTCCTTATCTATATTAGATATCTCATCTATCTTTATAAATTCACCTTTATCCATATTCTGTTTTTTTATAGTTAAATTTTTTATAGATTTTTGAAGATATAATTTAGCTATCTTTCTTTCAATTTCATCAAATTCTGGATATTTCCTATATAATTCTTTTTTTATAAGTTCATTTTCTTTCTCTTTTTTTTCTTTCTTTTTCTGATATGTAACCAGTATTTCTTCAAGAGTTTTTTTCATCTCTTTGCTTCCTTTCGTTTTATCTAATAATTTATTTACTTATTTTAAAAAAGATCAAAAACCTGGAAATCTTCATATTTTCTTTGTTCTCTATTTTCTATATTATTTGAAGCTATATTATTCGTACTTTTTCTATTATTCTTTTCTTTTTTCTTCTCTTCTAATTTTTCTTTATTCTCTTTTTCATATTTTAAAATCTCTTCTGCAGTTTTTAATCCTTGTTGATACCATTCAGTAATAATCTTATCTAAATAATTAAATCCAACATTTTGGGCATTTATTGTTTTATCAATTACAAGTTTTATTTGTTCTTTATCATAATTATAATCAAATATCCATTTTTCAACAATTCTTTCTTGAGGTTTTGTAAGTGCTTTATGTAAATTAAGTTCTGTCTTTACAAATTTAATTATTTTTGATTTTTTGTCATAATTCACTATCTGTTTTGATAAATCATTAATTGTTATAACTCCTTTATCTGCCATAGATTTAACTACTGTTTCAACATAAGCTATTGGTTTAACTTCATCTGAAAAACAATGAGAAAATATTCCAAGCATAGCTTCATTTGAAAAGTTATATTTTTCAAACCATAATATAATTTTCTTATACCATTCTGCCTTCATATTTCCTGCAAAATACATAGATTCTATATCATTTATTATCTTTTCCCTTTTATTGTTTTTCCTTTGATTTGCCTCAATCATCTCTTTACTTGCCGTAACTTTAGGAGTATATAATTCCATCACTTCTTTTTCTTGTAAATCAACTATATAAAACCCTTCTTCCATCATGATTATAAGGCCTTTTTCTTGTAAATAATCTAGTGATGCTTTAACATCTTTTAAACTAATATTTATTTCTTTTGATATTGTTTCTATTTCTATATTAATCTGATTTGCCTCTATATATAGTAGATACATATATAATTTTACAGCTTCTTGTGGCATATCTTTCATATATTTTAATATAAATATTTCTGAAACACTTATATTTGCAAATATATTCTTCCTCTTATTTTTTATAATTTTCATAAACCTAATACCTCATTTAATGTATATTGATTATATCAAAAACTATGATCTATTACAAACTTACTTATCATAAATCTACTAATTTATAATTTGTTTTTCATATAGATATACCTTTTCCTTAATTATGTATATTACCATATATTTTATAACATATACTATACTTTCTCCATTAATACCATTGATTAATATTATCGCTTGCGGTAATGCTATTATTATCATTATTTCTACTAATATAAACATAT
>CALIMU010000058.1 GCA_938045355.1 uncultured Clostridium sp.
CAGTCAAGGAAGTTCGTGATGAAATGATTGCAACCATCGAAGAAAAATTGTCCTTCTTTTATTAATGGATTCTTGAATTGGCAATAAACTTTCTGCCATCCTTGAGCATAAGTAGCTTTCTTCCCACACATATCTTTTGTTCTAAAAATATTTCACTTTTCTCTATTTCTAGGCTGTTCCCAAGAATAATAAGTTCATTTTGCTCTTTATCATAAAAAATTGGACTTATTATTACTCCATTTATTCTTTTATTATCCTCTTTTTTTATTAGCATATAACTAACTTTGGTCTCACTAATATCCTCATTTAGCAATACAACAGGATACTCGTATATACTGTTGTTTACAACAATGAAATCATAATTCGTAATACTTTTTTCGATTATCTTTCCTTCTTCTTCTTTTTTATGGTCTTTATCAACTGAACTTTTTTTCATTACTCTATTTGTATCAGATTCATTCAATCTGCAATCAAAGCATATGCAACTCTCTCCTACACTTAATGCATAAATAAACCTTTTGTTTTCAATCGGTTCTAGCCGATTGTTTTTATTACTTTCTTCTCTTGCCCTTTCAAGCATACTTAAAATTCTGTTTAGATTTCCATTTACTTTCATCTTTTTCTTCCTTTCTTCATCTCCACTTATTTATGCAGAGATTTACTAATTTAGTTTTATATTCTCACAAACTTATTATAATATTTCTTTAGAATTATGTCAAGTTACTTAAATAAAATCATATAAAGACTTACTGTAAGAATAGAGAATAAAAATATATATACGATTATATCACCAATTGGTATATTTCTTTTCTTTTCTCTTTCAAAATTAGTAATATAATAATCTTCTTTTGCCTTAATCCTATTTCTTTCTTCTATTTTCCTTCTTTCCATTTCTTCTCTTATTCTATCTTCTTCAAATTTTTGTAATCTCTTTTTTCTTAGATCTTCTAATAATTCTTCCTCCATAACTTGCATATTTGTTTTAAAGTTTTCATCATAAAATTTAGAAAAATCATCTTTTTTCTTTTTTATTATTCTATTATAATCACTGTTTACCTCTGTAAACATAGAATGATCATCAGAAGATATGTTTTGATCATCATATTCTAAATTTCCAAATAACACATCTTCTTGTTCTTCATTATTTGCAAAAAGGTCATCCATACTTCTACTTTCTCCTATCCATATAATCATTATACAATAGTTTATTGTATTGGTATAGTATTTTTAGGTTTGTTTTCTTCACTATTTGTATTATTTACATTGTTATTAGTATTTGTATTATTTTGTATATTATTATTTTGCTGAACTGGTTCTTTATCTGATGTTATATATGGAAGTGGATCTACCCTATTAGCATATCCGTGATCCTCCTATTCTTACTTCAAAATGAAGGTGTGGTCCTGTAGAATTTCCTGTACTTCCAACATACATTATTTCATCACCTTTATTTACATATTGTCCTACTGAAACAAATATACTATCTGCATGTCCGATAAAGTGTATATACTCCGTCCTCCATGGTCTATAACTATATAGTTACCGATAGCTTACCTTACTTCCTTTTTTATCACCAACTGCAACAATAACTCTTCCGGCTTGCTGCTGCAACTGCTTTATGTTTTCCGAACTTCACCTCTTGGAATTGCAATATCTACACCTGAATGGTTACTTCCAGGATATCCTTGACTTGCTCCTGCACCAAAAAATGCTGTTATCCATCTAGTACTATTTGAACTTGGAACAGGCCACATTAATGTACCCCCTACATATTTAGGTATTCTTTGAATATATCTAGTTTTTTCTGCAATTTGTTTTTCTGTTTCTATTTTTTCTTTTTCCAAAGTTTCTAATTCTTTTGCTATTTCTTTTTGATTTTCTGTAAGTTCATTTATTTTCGCATTTTTTAATATAACAAAATTTTCTTGTAATTTTCTAAAATGTTGTTGTTTATCTTTTTTTGTTTTTATAACTATCTCATATTCTCTTAAATCTTTAGTTATAACCTCTAATCTCTTTCTATCTTTATCTAGATTTTCCAAAAGCCTAACATCCATTCCATTTATTTCCTGTAACATATAATAATTTGAAAACATCTCAAGAAGATTTTTTGATCCTAACAATATTTCCAATGTCTTAAATTTTCCATTCATATACATATATTTAAGTCTTGTTTTTGCTATTTTTTCTTGCTTATTTTTAGCATCTTTTAGCCTTAGCTCTTCTTTTTTTAGTGGTATTATCTTATTTTCTAGTTCTTTTAATTCACCATCTAATTTTGCTATTTCCAAATCATTTTCTGCTATCTTATTTTGAAGTGATACTACTTCATTAAATGTAGTATTTAAATCTTGAGATATATTTACCTTTTCTGTTATCTCTCTTTTTATCTTTTCTTCTAATATTTGTCTTTTAGAAATAAGATTATCTGTATTTGTATTATTAGAATTTGTATTATTATTACTATTGTTATTATTATTTGTATTGGTATTGTTACTATTTTGTTGTTCTGTTGTATTTATATTATTTTTAACAATCCCTATATTTAGCCTATCTTTTAATACAATATTTGATATATTAAAACCATATACTATTAAAATGCAAAAAAGAAGTACAACTATATTAATTAAAGTTATACCTTTTTTATCATGATTATTATATTCTCTTTTTACTAACTTTAAATCATCCATATCTTTCTCTTTCTGTACTTCTCTTTTTATCTTATCTCAACATATTTAATATATTATTTAAATAGTATAGTTATAATTATAATTTTTCCTATTCTTTCATATATTTTTTAGAAATATCTTCTTGGGTTTACAGGATTTCTATAACTTCCTGGATGTATTTCTAAGTGAAGATGGTTCCCTGTTGAATTACCTGTAGAACCAACTCTACCTATAATTTGTCCTCTTTTAACTTCTTGTCCTTTAGTTGCATATCTTTCACTCATATGTGCATATAATGAATATACATCTTCTGCTGGGTGATATATTACTATATATCTACCAAAACTCCTATATCCACCATTTTGATTTCCTCTTAGGTCTTCAGATATAAGAACTATACCATCTGCTATTGCTTGAATTCCAGGGTTTCCACCATGTGTTGAAAGGTCTGCACCAGTATGTCCTGGATATCCCATAAATTCTGTTGTTATACTATATCCCGGAAGTGGCCATTGAAATTTTGCATTTGATGGATTATAGTTTGATGTTCCAGAACTAGAACCCCCACTACTTGTCCTTCCTGAACTTCCACTACTACTTTGTTGTCTTTTTCTCATTGCTGCAATTCTTGCTTCTTGTTCTCTTCTAGCTTTTAAAATTGCTGCTGCAATTTCTCTTTCAACTTTTGCTTGTTCTGCTTTTAAAGCATCAATATTTTCTAAAGTTTTCTTTTCTTCATCACTTACTTTTTTAAGTGCTTCTTGTCTTCTACTTTTTACTGCTTCTGTTTCTTTCTTAGCCTTTTCTTGTTCTGTTCTTTTTTCAGCTATAAGTTTCTTTTTAGTTTCTAATTCTTGACTATATAATGTTATTTTTTGTTTTTCATCTGTAAGTTCTGTAACAAGTTCTTTATCAAGTCTTGTTATTTCTCTTAACATATTATAGTTTGATACAAAATCTGTAACATTTACAGATGATAATAATATTTCTAAATATTGCATATCACCATTCATATATATTGATTTCAAACGTTTTTTGAAAGTTTGTGTTGCAATTTCATGTCTTTTCTTTTTTTCTTCAATAAGTTTTTCTGTATTTTTTATTTCTGTTTCTAAATTATCTATTTGTATATTAATATTATTAAGTTTTTCTTCTTTTTCTATAAGTTCATTATTAATTTTAGATATTTCACCACTTAAATTATTTGCTTGTACATGTAGAACTTGTTTTGTATTTTCTTGTTCTTTAATCTTTTGTTCTACTTCTTTTTTTTGTTTATTTAAATCTGTTGTTGTTGCATATACTGCTGTTATTGCAAATAACATTACAACTAAAACTCCAGCAAACAATTTCAGAAAATATTCTAAACTTTTCTTTTTTTCTTTCATATCTATACCTCCAAGTATTTCTTCATAGATATTGTACTTCCTATTATTCCGAAGTCCCATTGATAATACTAGGAATATTCCAGCTATTTGCGGAAGTACTGTTACAAAATTGACTAATGTAAATGCTGTTGCTTGCTCTCCATATTTCATTGTTGTATCTGCTATTGCTTTTGCAACTCCAACTGACAATACACTATAACATACTGCTAAAATTGCTATTACAATAATTGTTGAAAATATACCTATAAGCATACCTTCTATAACAAAAGGTCCTTCAACAAAACTATTTGTAGCTCCTACATATTTCATTATAGATATTTCTTTTCTTCTTGCAAACACTGTTAATTTAATAGTATTTGAAATTATAAGTATTGAAACTATAACAAGTATAACTGTTATAACTCCTGTAAAAGTATTTATAACCTTTGATGCTGTAACTATTGCAGATATTATACTTTGTTGATTTCTTATCTTATTAACATTTGCAAGTTTTTCAATTTCACCTTCAATAGAATTTAATTTCTCCAAATCCTTAACTTTTACTATATATGAATTTGGTAAAAAATCTGGATCATCTGAGAAACCTTCTATTATTGAAGGGTTTTCTTTAAACATTTTCTTAAGATCATCTAATGCTTCTTGACTACTTTTAAATGTTGCTGTTGTAACACCATCTATTGCTGTTATTTCTTTTCCGAAGTTTATCCATATCATCTTTTGATGTATTTGCATTTATAAACACTTGCATTCCTTGATCATATTCAAGTTTTTTTATTATATCTTGTGTATTTATAGTTATAAGTATAAATATACCAAACATAAATAATGTTGAAACCATTGTTACAAATGATGCAAATGTTGACTTTTTGTTTTTAAATAAATTTTTAAATCCTTCTTTTAAATAATATCCTATTACACTAAATTTCACTTCTATATCCACCTTTTTCATCATCTCTTATGATTTTACCTTTTTCTATTTCTATAACTCTTTCATTCATATTATTAACAATATCTTCAGCATGTGTTGCCATAACAACTGTTGTTCCTCTTCTATTTATTTCCTTAAATAATGCCATAATATCCCAAGCTGTTTGTGGATCCAAATTTCCTGTAGGTTCATCTGCAATAATAACAGATGGATTATTTACTAAAGCTCTTGCTATTGCAACTCTTTGTTGTTCTCCACCTGATAATTCTTCTGGTTTTTTATCTGCTTTATCTGCAATCCCAACAAGTGCAAGAACCATTGGTACTTGTCTTTTTATATGTTTTTTATTTGCTCCTATCATATACATTGCAAATGCAACATTATCATATACTGTTTTTTCAGCTATAAGTCTAAAGTCTTGAAAAACAACTCCCATACTTCTTCTTAAAAAAGGAATTTGTTTTCTCTTAAGCTTTGTCGTATCTGTACCATTTATATATATCTTACCTGTTGTTGGATCTTTTTCTTTTAATATCATTTTTATAAGGGTAGATTTACCACTACCAGATGATCCTACTAAAAATACAAAATCACCATTATTAATTGTAAATGTTGCGTTTTGTATTGCTACAGAACCCTTATCATATATTTTTGATACATTTTTAAATTCAATCATATTTTCTCCATTTTGTCTCTAAATAAAATCTTAATGTAATTATTACACAACAGAAATGCTTTTGCAATTATTTATTACTTTTTTGTTACAAAATAAAAAAATAGAAAAAGCTCATATTATTTAAAGCTTTTCCTACTTTTAATCATTATTACATTACATAACTTGTTGGATTTATTGGCTTACCATTTATTCTTATCTCAAAATGAACATGATTACCTGTAGATCTACCAGTAGATCCAACCCCTGCAATTGTTTGTCCTTTACTAACTCTTTGTCCTAAAGATACACTAATTGTTGAATTATGTCCATATAATGTTGAAATACCATTACCATGGTCTATGATAACCCTATTACCATAACTCTTATTACTATATAAAACTGTTGTTACAGTTCCTGCTTCTGCTGCCATAACAGGTGTTCCTTGTGGTGATGGGAAATCTATACCACGGTGTCCTGGATATCCTAAATATCCTGCACTTATACGTGAACTATTAAGTGGTCTTCTAAAACTTAAGCTTCCAAGCATTGCACTTGCATTTGAACTAGAAGATGTTGAAACAGTCCCCCCTTTTCTAATATTTTTTATAATATTAGTATTTCGTTTTTCAATTTTTGTTTTTGCATCTTTTTCTTTTTTATCATTTTCTATATTTTCAGCAGTAGAAAATGCAAGTTGTTTTGCTTCTTCATATGATATAATATAGTTTTCTTTAGTTTCTTCTTCTTCAACCTTGATATCTTTAACATTTTTATCTTTTTTAAGTTCTTCTATAAGTTTATCTTTTTCTTCTTTAGTTGAGACTTTTGCAAGAAGTTTATCATCTTCTTTAAGATTATAATACCTATATTTCTTTTCTATCTTTTCTTCTATTTTAGCAAAAACATAGTCATCATCGACATCAATATCTTCTTTATCTACTAATCTTAATGAATATCTAGGCTTTTCTGCTAATGTTGCAGAAACAACAGGTTCATGTACATCTTCCAATGTATCTTTTATATCTTTTTCAAATTTGTCTTTATCACTTACAAGACCCATTTCTTTATCACCGAAGCTCAACCATATATACTATTTTAAACTTCCATACCATAAACCCTATAAAAATGGCTGTTACTATTAATATAATTAGTATAAACCTAAAGGCATTACTGGTATAATATTTAATTTTTTGCTTAATAATTTACTCCTTCTTACTATAATAAGTATAGTATCTTAAAACTATCAATATCCTTATTATATTATCATACGAATAAAAAAAGTCAAGTTTTTAGTATACATAATTCTTAAAAAATGATTGTAATTTTATAACTTTTATGCTATAATTTAAATATATTGGATATTAATAATAGAAGGAGAAAACAATGAAAAATAAAATTTTAAAAAACAATTTAATAACAAAATCTATAGCATTTTTAACAATATTAATGCTATTGTTAAGTTTAATGATGCCATCATATGTTTTGGCAGAGGAACTTCCTACAATTAAACTTAACTTAAATGATACATTTACTATAAATCCATATGAATATATACATAAAGATTACAAAAATAAAGAAATTAACTTCAATATTTCAAATACAAATGTTGTTAATATGAGCATAGATAATACAACAAAAATAGTTACACTTAAAGGTATATCTAATGGTAATTCTATACTTACTATCTCATCTGAAGGTAAAGAATTATACAAGATTAATATAAATGTTAATGAAAATAATACAATAGAAACTAGTAATTTAGATCCTGTAGAAAATAATGCAGCAGATAATAATAAAGATACAAGTGAAGATATAAAACCAAATATGCCTACTATTAAATTAAATCCAAATGGTAAATATACTATAAAACCATATGATTATATTCCTAAAGAATATCTAACAAATGGTAAAAGAATTCATTTTAATATGACTAGTAGTAATGTTGCTACAATGAGTTTAAATAAAGAAACTAAAGAAATAACTTTTACAGGTGTTTCTAAAGGTTCTTCAGAATTTACAATGTCATCAGATGGTAAAGAATTATATAAAATAGACATAAAGGTTAATGATAAATATTCACCAGAAGGTCTTAATTTAAATCCAGTAAATGATAATAAAGATAACAAAGATAATAATGATCCTAAACCTAACCCTAATCCAGATGATAATAAAGATAAGGACAAGGATAACAAAGACAAAGATAACAAGGATAAAGATAATAACAATAATCAAAATCCTAAACCTAATGATAACAATAATAATGGTAATGATGATAATAAACCATCAAACATGCCTACTATTAAACTTACTGTTAATGGAAACTATACTATAGATCCATATGATTATGTACATAAAGATTATAAGTATAAACAATTAGATTTTAATATTTCAAACACTTCTGTTGCTAAAATGGAAAAAGATAATAATAAAATCAAATTTACAGGTACAGGTAATGGTAATACAACATTTACTATATCATCTGAAGGTAAAGAATTATATAAAATAAATATTGATGTTAATGATAAAAATACTATTGGTACTAGCAACTTAAATCCAATTAAAGATAATGCTAATACTCCTGATAATAATAATCCAGGTAACAATAACAACAATACAGATCCAAATGTAACACCAAATATGCCTACTATTAAGCTTAATGTTAATAAAGAATATACTATAAACCCATATAATTATGTACATAAAGATTATAAATACAAACCATTACATTTTAATATTGGAAACACTTCTGTTGCAACATCAAGCCTAAATAAAGAAACAAAATTAATAACATTTAAAGGTATAGGTAATGGTAATACAATATTTACTATTTCTTCTGAAGGTAAAGAATTATATAAAATAAATGTTGATGTTAATGATAAAAATGCTGTTGGTACTAGCAATTTAGATCCTATCAAGGATAATGCTAATACTCCTGATAATAATAATCCAGGTAATAATAACAACAATAATAAACCTGATCAAAAACCAAATGATAATAATAACAATAATAATGGTAACCAAAACAACAACAATAACACAGGTAACAATAACAATAATAACAAACCAGATACTAAACCGGATAATAATAACAATAATGGAAATAATTCTGGAAATAATAATAATCCTGGTGGTAGCACATCAAATCGTGATAATAACAGCAGATATATACCAAATAATAATAATAACAATAACAATAACAATAATAACAACAGCAACAATAATAATGGAAAAGTTATAGGAAGTAATGATAGAGAAACTACACCTACTCCTCCAACTTCTGATCCACTTGCAGAATCTGGATATTATACTCCAAAAGGAGAAACTCCAAATAATGTAGATTTATCAAAAAATCCAAATACTAAGCCAACAAATCCTACACCTAATAATAGTGTTAAAAAACCAAATGTTATACCTAGATCTGGTTTAGATTATACTATATATGCAGCAATTATAGTTAGTATCGGATTTGCAGGATTTGCATTAAATAAATATTTAAAATATAATAAAATGATGAAACAAAATAATAAATAATTAAGTAACAAATTATATATAGCATTT
>CALIMU010000059.1 GCA_938045355.1 uncultured Clostridium sp.
ATTATATCTATTCATTTTTTTATTAAATCTTGATATAAGGTTATCTATCTTCTTAAGTGATTTTTCAAATCTATCATTATAAAATTCAATAATACTAATTTCTCTAAAATATATTCTTATCTCTACTTTGCCAAAATTATTTTTCTTTATATCATCAAACATTCCGAATAACATATTCACTTAAATTTTCCATTTCAATTTCAATTAAAAAAACCTTATCTAAATATTTTTTTATAACATCTCTTATACCATTCTTATTTTTTATTATCTTTTGTGTATCTTCATAATTTGTCATAATCAATATATCATAATTTTTTAATTTATTTTTTTCTTCATCAGATAATTTCAAAAAATCTTTCAACCAAATATCCATTTTATCTCCTTTTTAATAAAAGATGCCAGATTTACTATTCTAGCATCTTTTACTTTATTTACTTACTGTGTTATTGATATTTTTGTTCTATCTGTTTTCCTACTGCATATACTATATTTGAAACACATGTTAAATCAAATTCTTTATTTTTTAATGTATTTCTATCATTCTTTAATTGTACAAATGATGCTGTTTTTTGATCATCATCAATATCTATATCTTTATTCATTTTTTGTATTGAAAGTATTATATCTCCTATACCTATTTTTCCGGTCTTTTGATATATCCCCTTTTCTTATGATTTTTACATATTCTCCGTTTTTAAGTTTTGCAATATTTCCTGTACTATAACTTGTATTCACTTTTCCGAAGTCCTTGTTTTGCTCTTTCAAGCCCTTCATTATATTCTACTATCTCAGGATTTTGTTTTTTCATTTCTTCAATATCAATATTCCATGCAAGATTTATGTCTCCATCTTTTATTCTAACTTTATTCTTTAATTTTCCAGAAACATTTATACCTTTAGTTTCACTTTCTGGAACATTATATTCATCCTCTTTAGATATATTTTCATCAAAAAGTTTTTTAGGAAGCCCATCTTTTACTATAAACTTAAAGTTAATATCTGATAAATTTCCTACTGCATTTCTAGATACATATCCGGATCTTTCCATTATATTCTATCTTATACCAAACATATCCGATCTTTTTCTACTCCTTTTTCAAGCACTTTTATAATTTTATCATTTTCTATTGTTCCTATAACATTTGTTCCATTTATACCTGGATTATCTCTAAATCTTAAAAGTGATTGAACATTTACAACTGAATAAATTGGATATGTTACATCTTTATCTTCCACATATTGATATTTGCTTTCATCTTTATCATTTGGATTATTAGGATTTTCTGTTTTTTCTTTTTCACCTTCTACTTTATTATCATTTTTCCTATTTTTTATTTCAAAAAACTTATTTCCGTGGGTTACTTGCCCTATAATATGGAATATATCCATATTGATTTCCTACTCTTGCTCTATACCATACAAATTCTGGATCTTTACTATTTTCAACTTTTTCAAATACTTCAAACATTTGTCCAAAACTAAGTACTTTTACTTTATCACTATTTCTTGTAGAATCTGCTCTTACTCTTACCCCTTCACTTATAATTACTGTTGCATTATATTTATCATCATTATCAGGACTTGGAGTATCATTTCCTGGCATATCATAGAAAAGTGGTATTTTAAATAAGTATTCCCCATTTAAATTAGGATCATATTTCATATATCCATTTTTTAAAGATTTTCCTTCTGCTATTGGTGCTGTAATATTTTGCATATATTGATGATATATAGAATTATTAAGAACATTAAATTTCATAAAATATTTAGTATCTTGTCTATTTCCAATATAATATTTTTTAATTACTTCTGCTCCACCTTTTAAACCTTTTTCAAATGTATCCCATCCTCTATCTCTTGCATAATTAAGACCATTTGTAATAACATCATTTGTTCCGATGTCCTGTAGCCCCTATATTAAGTGGATTATATGCATTAATTCCATTTTGTGGTTCTAATCCACCTTCTTGTCTTAATTTTGTTGCAAGTTCTAATAAGTCAATATTAACTTCTCTAGAAACATTATATACTTCATTTACTCTTCCTGCATTTTTTGTCCCAGAAAGAACTGATGCTATAATTTCTTTACTCTTACTTTCATTAAACATATTACTTCCTTGTAATGACATAAATGTAAATACATTATTTTCATTCAAATATGTTCTAGGATCCATTAAATATCTAACTGCATTTAATGATGGTGCTTGCCATCTTTTAGCTGCAACATTTGTATCAAACCCCAAATGTGCTCTTGCTTGATCTATCCATTCTGCAGAAAAATATTTTCCACCATAACTTTCTATTAAATTTATAGGTACATATCTATTGTTTAAACCTCTTCCTTCTCCAAATTGTGCTCTTGTCATTTGATCAAAAGTATATCCTGTGTTTATAAACTCAAATTTCCAACTTGGATGTTTTCTCTTAAGTTCATCCACTTTTCTTGCAATACTTGGATAAAAAGCTCTCACCCTTTCTAAATCTGTTGTTGATTCTCTTGGGCTCAACCTTTCTGCTGCTTTTACAATATATATATTTGCACTTATTGTAAATAACATTATCATTAATGTTATTATTGTTATTATTTTTAATATTAATGCTTTCATTTTCTTATTCTTTTTCAAGCTTTACTATTACTTTCTTACCTTTCTTTAGTATATTTTTACCTTCTTCAAAGTCTTTTTCTTCTATTAATTTTCCAACTTCTAATAGTTTTTCTCCTAAACTTATACTATTTGAAGCTATTAATTTTTTTATATCTCCTCTTGACTTACCAAATCCTGCTTTAATACATACATCAAGCATATTTTCTCCAATTGTTGCTTTTACTACTGGTAATGCTTCTGTATTCACTTTCCCTGAAAAAATTTCTCTTGCTGTATTTAAAGCTTTATCTGCTTCTTCTTTTCCATGTACTCTTTTTGTTATATCATATGCTAATTTTTCTTTTATAATATTGGGGTTTGTTTCTTTTTTTAGTATATCCTCAATTTCTTCAATATCTGTAATAGATACCATCTTATATACTTTTTCTATATCTTCATCATCAATATTTCTAAGATATTGGAAAAATTCAAATGGTGTTAATTTTTCGGCACTTAGCCATAATGCACCTTTTTCTGTTTTCCCCATCTTTTTTCCATCTTTATTTGTTATTAATTTAACTGCAATTGCAAATACTTTTCCTTGTGATGTTTTTCTAACAAGATCTACACCAGATATTATATTTGACCATTGATCATTTCCACCTATTTCTAATACACAATTTCTTGTTTCATATAGGTGTCTGAAATCATTACCTTGTACAAGCATATATCCGAAGTTCTAAAAATGTAAGTCCTTCTTTTAATCTTGCTGCATAACATTCTGCTTTTATCATCATATTTACATTATAATGAACACCAACTTCTCTTAAAAAATCTATATATGTTCTATTATTTGTCCAATCTGCATTATTTACAACTTCTGCCCCATTTTCTCCTTCAAAATCAAGGAGTTTCTTAAGTTGTACTGTAAGTGCTGCAACATTTTTATCTAGATCTTCCTTTGTAAGCATTTTTCTAAGTTCTGTCTTACCGTGATGGATCTCCTATCCCACCTGTTGCTCCACCTACTAATATAAGTGGTTTATGTCCATATTTTTGAAGTATTTTTGCCACATTTATAGATACTAGATGACCAACATGTAAACTATCGGCAGTTGGATCTATTCCTAAATAAAATGTTATCTTTTCTTTTTCAAGTTTTTCTATTAAATCTTCTTCAAAAATAATCTGTTCAATAAGCCCTCTTTTTTTTAATTCTTCAATAACCGTCATATTACTATAATATCTCGCTTTCTGCATTTTTCTTTATTTCATTTCCACCATATACTTCATCTTTTATATATGTATTCATATAACGTGTTATTTTTTCTGAACTCATTCCAAGTTCAAATACTACTTTATCAAAAGCTTCCTTTTCTTTTAATTCACTAAATTCTAATCCATTATAATCCATAAATGAATTTAGTTTTTCTATATCTTTCATATCATTTTCTTTACATGTTTTGCAAACATCTTCATTACCTAAATGAAATATTCCACATCTTAAACATTTCTTTGCTTCCATAAATATCCTCCTTAAAGATACAATATATCATATATATATCACACAAAATAAGAAAAAGAAATATAATTTTCATAATTATTACATTTCTTTTTTTATTAACTGTTTTTGTATTTTTTCTTGTTTTTTAAAAAACTTTTTTCGTTATTCTTTATATTTTAAAATTTTA
>CALIMU010000060.1 GCA_938045355.1 uncultured Clostridium sp.
TGATTGAAAATTTTGAAATAAATAAGGTTATAGATAAATATATTAAATTAAAATTTTTAAAAAAATATATTGGAGAAGGTCGGAAAAGAATATATTTGTTTAACTGAAGAAGGTAAAAACTGTGCAAATATTATATGGCAAGAACTAGTATAGTGTGATATAATTTAAATTAAGTTAGATTAATAAAAAACTTTAAATAGGAGGTTAAAAGTATGTATTCAAAAAAAATAGATAAAAAATGGCAAGATAGATGGAAAGAAGAAGGAATATATAAGTTTAATAAAAATAATAAAGGCGAAAAATTATATGTTTTAGAAATGTTTTCATATCCATCAGGAGCAAAATTACATTTAGGACATTGGTATAATTATGGATTAACAGATTGTTATGCAAGACTTCAAAAAATGAGAGGATATAATGTTTTTCATCCAATGGGATTTGATTCATTTGGACTTCCAGCAGAAAACTATGCAATAAAAACAGGGGTACATCCAGAAATATCTACAAAACAAAATATAGAAAATATGAAAGTACAATTAAGTGAAATGGGAGCATCATTTGATTGGAGTTATGAAATTAAGACACATGAACCAGAATATTATAAGTGGACACAATGGCTTTTCACATACCTATATAAAAAAGGACTTGCATATAAAAAAGAAGCACCTGTAAATTTCTGTCCATCATGTAATACAGTTCTTGCAAATGAACAAGTAATACAAGGAGAATGTGAAAGATGTGGAAGTAGAATAGAAAGAAGAAAATTAAGCCAATGGTTTTTCAAGATAACAGATTATGCAGAAGAATTATTAACAGGACTTGAAAAATTAGATTGGCCTGAACTTACTAAAAAGATACAACAAAATTGGATAGGAAAAAGCACTGGTGCAGAAATAGAATTTAATGTAGAAGGAAAAGATATTGTACTTACAGCATATACAACAAGACCAGATACACTTTATGGAGTATCATTTGTTGCAGTAGCACCAGAATCAGATATTGCAAAAAAATTAATAACAGAAGATTATAGAAAAGAAGCAGAAGAATACATACAAAAAACTTTAAGTAAATCAGATATTGAAAGACAGTTTACAGATAGAGAAAAGACACTTGCATATACAGGAAGTTATGCGATAAACCCTATAAATGGAAAGAAAGTACCAATAATTTTAGCAGATTATGTTTTAGAAAGTTATGGAACAGGTATTGTAATGGGAGTACCTGCACATGATGAAAGAGATATGGAAACAGCTAAAAAATATAATATAGAAATAATACCAGTTATAGATGAAAATGGTATTATGATAAATTCAGATAGATTTAATGGGTTAAAAGCAGAAGATTTTAAAAAGTTAGTAGTAGAAGAGTTAGAAAAACAAGGAAAAGGAAGAAAAGCAGTAAAATATAAATTAAAAGATTGGCTTGTATCAAGACAAAGATATTGGGGAGCACCAATTCCAATAATATATTGTGATGATTGCCGGAGAAGTTCTAGTAGAAGAAAAAGATTTACCAGTACTTCTTCCAAAAGATGTAGAATTTAAACCAGATGGAAAATCACCACTTGCAAAATCAGAAGTATTTGTAAACTGCAAATGTCCAAAATGTGGAAAATCTGCTAAAAGAGAAGTAGATACATTAGATACATTTGTATGTTCATCATGGTATGAATTAAGATATCCATTTAATAAAGAAACTAAAGTACCATTTGTTAAAGGTGAAATAGATGAATATGTTCCGGTAGATACATATGTAGGAGGAAAAGAACATGCAGCAATGCATCTTATCTATTCAAGATTTATATATAAGGCATTAAGAGATGGTGGATATTTAAAATCAGATGAACCATTTACAAGATTAATACACCAAGGATTAATATTAGGACCAGATGGTAACAAGATGAGTAAATCAAAAGGAAATACAGTATCACCAGATGATTATGTAGAAAAATATGGTTCTGATGCTTTAAGATTATGGTTAATGTTTGGATATGCATATGAAGAAGGTGGACCATGGAATGAAGATGGTATAAAAGGTATAAGTAAATACATCCAAAGAGTGGAAAATTTAGCAGATAGAATTATATCAAATGAAGTTTCAACAAAAGAAGTATCTAAAGAAGATATGGAAGAACTTAAACATATATTAAATAGAACAATATTTGGAGTTGAAAAAGATATTATACGTTTTTCATTTAATACAGCAGTTGCAAAACTTATGGAACTTACAAATGAAATGATTAGAATTGAAAATAAATATGGAAATGTAAAAGAGCTTAGAGAAATATTTAAAATATTTGTAAACATATTAGCACCAATGGCACCACATTTATCAGAAGAAATATGGGAAAAACTTGGAGAAAAAGGAAGTGTACATTTAACAAAATATCCTAAATATGATGAAAATTATTTAGAAAGAAATACTATAACAATAGCTGTACAAATAAATGGTAAATTAAAAGATACAA
The DNA here is from genome assembly GCA_938045355.1 of uncultured Clostridium sp. Next base: position 2,468 of record CALIMU010000060.1, read on the forward strand.
TTGAAATAGAAAAAGGTGAAGAAAAAGAAAAAGTTTTAGCAAAAGCAAAACAAAAAGAAAAGGTAATTACAGCACTTGAAGGTAAAAAAATTATAAAAGAAATATATGTACAAGATAAGATTGTAAATATTGTTGTAAGATAATAATATAAGAGCAGGAAGAAAAATTATAACTTCCTGTTTTTTAAATATAAAGAAGTATGAGAGAGAAAAGACAATATAAAGTTGACATAAAATTAAAATGATATTAAAATATACCTATATCAAAATATATTTAAATTTGAAATTAGATTTAAAGGAGTGATTTTCATGAGAAAAATTCTTAGTTTAGTATTAGTGGTATTAGCAGTTAATAGCTTTGGAGTAAATCCATCAACCAATTCACGAAATATAGGAAGTTATGGAAAAAATAATCGGAGCAAGAGAGGTGAGATAGATATTTACAATATCAAAGAAAAAGTTCAAATTGTAAATATATCTGAACTTGAGGGAAAAACGTTTATAATTGAGGGAAAAGCATATATCATCCCACAAAATAATATCTTGTATGTGGGTAGAGTCAATTCTCAAGGAAGAATTGATCTTGAAAAAGAGTTAAAATTCAAAAAATTAGATGATAATTGTATTACAGTAGACAGAGGGAAAACTTGCTTTGCTGTCAGAAGTAGTACTATGTTACCTGAGTTAATTCGGGTAAGTGATGGAAAAACAATCAGTACAGGCTATTGGAAAAATAAAAAATTTCATAATTTTTTGCTAAATTGGAAAAACCAATAAATAATAATATACACTTAAATGTTTAACATTTAAGTGTTTTTTTAATATCAAGAGGTTATAAAAATGTTACAAATGTAGAAAAGATAATATATATAATATAGCATTTAATTATAATAAGTGAAAAAGGAGAAAGGAAATTGAAAATATTACAAAAGAAAAAACGGAATAACATTACTTGCATTAGTAATAACAATAATAATAATGTTGTTATTAGCAGGTGTAGCTATTCAAATGACTTTAGGAGAAAATGGACTTTTTGCAAAAGCTACAAATTCTAAAAAAGAACAATCAAAATCAGAATTATATGAAACAGCAAAAATTGAATATTTAAATTTAAAAACAAAAGCAATAGAAGAAGGAAGACAAGATCCACCAATAAGTGAAGTATTATCTACAACTAATTTTTTATCAAAATATAATGTTGATGGGGGTAATATAACAGATAAAAAAGGAGAGGTTATAGATACAAGAGATAACCTTTTAGATAAATTAGATGGAATGAGTTCATCAGATGTTCCTATAACTCCAAGTGCACAAACATATCCAACACAAAGTTATCCAAAAACAGTAGATGGTGTAACAATACAAGAACAAGATAAGGATAAATTAATATTAAAGATAAAGATAAAAGAACAGACAAAACTTGCGATAAGACCTAACACATATATTCCAGATCCATATAATATACAAGTAGAATGGGGAAACTGGGGATATAATTCATTTAGACCAGAATATAATCAGCAATCTGAACATGAATATTATCCAGGAGAATTTACTATGAAAATAACTGGGGCAAAATCTTTTTCTTTAGAAAGTACAGAATGGAGATATGATAAATTTGAAGTTACAGTATTACATTGGGGTAAATTTGAGGATGATTCAAATGAACAAAATAATATAAGATTATATTCAGTAAAAGATATAAAAATGCCAGAACCAAATAATGTAACAGTTGAATATAATCAAGCAACTATAGCAAATATACCAGAAGATTTATTTAAATATAAGCCTACAAGAAAAAATATGAGTTGTTTTCAAAGTTGTGGTAATATAACAAGTGTGCCCTCAAATTTATATAAGTATAATACAGGAATGACAACATTAAATAATGCATTTATAAATTGTTATAGTATAACAAATATTCCGGAAGGATTATTTAAATATAATCAAAATTTAACTAGTATTTATGGTCTGTTTTCAAATTCACAAATAACAACAATACCAGAAAATTTATTTAAATTTAATAAAGAATTAATAACAGTATCAAATCTTTTTGGGAATTCAAGAATAACAAGTATACCAGAAAACTTGTTTAAATATAATATTAAATTACAAACTATTAATAGTTTATTTTCAGGAAGTGGTAATATAACAAATGTGCCAGAAAACTTATTTAAATATAATACAGAAGTAATAACTTTTAATAGTACTTTGAGTAGTTTACCTAATTTAGAAAATATACCAGAAAACTTATTTAGTAATAATAAAAAAGTGACTAATTTTAATCGAACTTTTATGTATGATTCTAAATTAAAGGAAATACCAGAAAATTTATTTAAAAATAATACAAAAGCAACTGTTTTTTCAGGAACATTTCAAGGATGTAGTTTAATAAAAACAATACCAGGAAACTTATTTGATAATAATCCAGATGCAAAGAATTTTAATAATACTTTTTCTTCATGTAGTAAATTAAATAATATACCATGGAATTTATTTTCGAATAATAATAAAGCAGATGAATTTAGGGGAACATTTACTGGTCCTAATGAATTATATTATCTATCATTACCAAATAGATTATATTCATTACAAGAATCACAGTATAGGGGAATATTTGCAGGATGTAATAGTGCAAGTAATTATAATAGTATACCAGATTCATGGAAATCTTGGTAATAATTAATTATTTTATATTATAAAATTATTGAAAAATATAAAAATAATGATA
>CALIMU010000061.1 GCA_938045355.1 uncultured Clostridium sp.
ATTTTTGTTTCTTCTTTTCTATTATATTATTATATCTATTATACTATTATATAAGTACTATATTTACTAGTATATTTTCTTCATCAATTATTTTCTTTTCTCTGTTAGAACATGTAAATATTATAACTTGTCTATCTTCATATTCTTTATTTAAAAATTTCATAATATTTGCTAATCTTTCATCATCATAAAAAGCAAAAGCTTCATCTAGAATTATTGGTAATTTTTCTTTTGATATTGTATCTATATATGCAAGTCTTAATGCTAAATTTACTTGTTCAATAGTCCCAGTACTAAATCTTTCTAAATTTACATATTCTCCATGTTCTGTCTTTATTTTAATATTATGTTCATTATCTATATATACATCATTATATTTATTATTTGTAATCTTTTCTACAATATAGCTAAGTTTTTTATCAAATTCTGGCCCAACATTATTTTTAAGTTCATCATATGATTCTTTTAATACTTCTTTAGCTATTTCTATTGTATCATTATAACTTAATAATTTTTCTCTTTCTTGTTTTAATTCTTCTAATTCTTCAACAATTTCTGTAAGCTTCCCAGATGTTGATTCTACAACATTTCTTTCTGCATTTATTTGGCTTAATCTATACATTGTTGTTTCATATTCTTTTTCAATTTCTGAAGCTTCTTTAAAAACTCCTTCTATATCTTTATTTAAGATTCTATCTAAATAATCCCTATTTACATAATTTTTATATTTAAAATACATTTCATTTTTTAAATTTTCAAATCTTTCTTCAAATTCTTTCTTTTCTTTTTGTATTACTCTTTCATCTTGAATAATATCTTTTCTTAATATATTTAATTCTTTCTCTACAGCTCTATTTCTTTCTTCAAGTTCTTCCATCCTCTTATCTCTATTATTTCTTGCAAATATATATACTGCTAATAATGCTAAAACATATATTATTAATGAGTAAATATAGAAATATGCTGCTGGTATTGCAATTAATGTTAATACTAGATATATCCATTTTATTCTATCAAAGACTTTTTCTTTTGTTATAACATCTATTCTTTCTTTTTTCTTTTCTTCTATTTCTTCTTTCTTTTTTTCAATCCTATTATATATATCTGAATAAATTTTCTTTTCTGCTTCTTTTTTCAGAAAATTTTCTTTAATCTCATTAATCATTTGCTTAATATATCCTATTGTTGCAAATTGTTTTTGAGTTTCTTCTCTTTCTTCATTCATTTTTTCTTTTTTATCTTTAACATTTAAAACTTCCATTTTTTCTTTTTCAAGTTTTAATATTCTTTCTTCAATATTATTAATAGGTCTTTTTTTAGTTCTACTGCTTCCTATTTCTTCTAATTGTTTATTATTTAATTTCTTTATTAATTCTTCATATGAAAAATTTTCTTCTCCAGTAGAAACTAAATTTGCAAGTCTTCCTGCCATTTCTGCTTTATTCTTATCATCAAGCACAACTAGCTTTTGATATGATATACTAGTATTTTCAAAAGTTTTCCTATCTACCCCTATTTGTTCTTCTAAAAAATCTATTCCTTTTCTACTTTGTTTAAAATTAAGTGTTATATCATTTCTATTTTGATCTAAAACTACCGGTATCTTTTTCTTAAAATCCCTAAACACATAATATTTTTGTCCATTATCAAGACTATATTCCATACTTCCAGAAAAATTTGTTGAAAGCCATGGTAAATATTTATCATATTCTGATATATTACCTTTTTTAGTTTTATCAATACCATAAAGCATTGAGTTTAAGAATGAAAGTATAGTACTTTTTCCTGCTTCGTTATATCCTTTTATAAGGTTTATTCCATTTGTTAATATAACCTCTCTATTTTCTATCTTACCATAATTATTTATCTTAAAATTATCTATTTTCATAACTATCCCTCATTTCTGTAAGTACTAGTTCTATTGCATTATCTAATTTTTCTTTTTCAGCAGGATTTGTTTCTTTTTCTTTTTTCTCTAATATCTTTTTAACAAAAATACCTCTTAATGTATTTTCTTTAGATACCTCTTCAATATCTATTTCTCTTTGAGTTTCATCTTCAATTCTTAATATATTATTCCATTGAATATTATCTAATATGTATTTTTCATTTATTAAAAAGTCCTTTTTTCCTTTTAAAATCAACTTATAGAAATTATTTTTATCTATTTTTAAATAATTTATTTTCGCCACCAATTCTTCTTTTGATGAAATATCACTAATATTCATATATAATGTTTCATATTTTATTGGATCTAAGTTTATATGTTCAATCTTTACTTTTGTACCTTCATTTACATTATATCCATTTTGATGATTTGTGTTCATTCTTACAATACTATAATTTTCAAATTCACCAATTACCATACCTGTCTTTCCTTCTTTAAAAGAAGTATTTATCATTGATCCTGGATATACAATATTTCCGATCACCAAAAACCATATATTTATGTATATGTCCTAAGGCTACATAATCAAATCCTTTTTTCATAAGTTCTTTTGATGATAGTGGTAAATATTTATGACTTGTATCACCATCATAACTTGCATCAACATCTCCGATGTATTACAAGTATATTTTTCTTTCCATTATCTAGTAATGTTATGTCATCTAAATTTATTCCATCATCATAAAAATCACTAAAACCATATCCATATATATTATAATCTTCTGTTTCTACAACTTCTAAATCACTAAATATATGAACATTTGCTGGAAATTCAAATCTATCATATACACTTCCTGCAACAAAAGGATCATGATTTCCTGGAGATATAAATATTTGAGTGTCTGGCATCTTTTTAATTATGTTAATAAAAGCATTTATTGTACCATCTTTTATATATTCATGTTCATAAAGATCTCCTGCTATAAACATATATTTTATCTTGTTTTCATTAACATATTCTGCAACTTTCCTTAAAATATCAAGTTGCATCATTCTTCTTTTTTCTCCCATTGCTCCTACAAGCTTAAATGGCATATCTAAATGTATGTCTGCTAAATGTAAAAATTTCATATTTCCTCCTTTCATTATTTTCTATCTCTCATATCTAATGATACAAGCTTACTTACACCATTTTCTTCCATTGTAACACCATAAAGTATTTTAGATGTTTCCATTGTTCCTTTTCTATGTGTTATTATTAAAAATTGTGTGTCTTCTGAATAATTTTGTAGATATCTTGCAACCCTTGCAACATTAACATCATCAAGTGCTGCTTCTATTTCATCAAGCACGCAAAATGGTGATGGATTTAGTTTAAGTATTGCAAACAATATTGCAATTGCAGTAAATGCTCTTTCTCCACCAGATAAAAGCATCATATTTTGTAATTTTTTCCCTGGCGGTTCTACTTTTATTGCTATTCCTGAATTTAAAGGATCTTTCTTATCTTCTATTTCAATCTTAGCATTTCCGTCCACCAAATAATGTTACAAATATTTCTTTAAAGTTTTTATTTATTATATCCATTCTAGATACAAACTGTTCTTCCATAGCAAATGCTATTTCTTTTATTATCTTTTCTAAAGATTTCTTAGAACTTTCTAAGTCTTCTCTCTGATTTAAAAGATAATCATATCTTTCTTTTGTATTTAAGTATTCTTTTATAATACTTGTATCTACTTCTCCTAGGTCTTTTATACTACTTTTCAAGTCTCTAACCATTTTCTTCGCTTTTATTATGTCAAAGCTCATTATGTTACCTTCGATATCTCTTGTTTGAAGTCCTTTTTCTATATAATATTCCTCATATTCAGTTATATCAATATTGTTTAATGTTATTTGATATTCATTCCACATATTTTCAATATAGTTTTCTTCTTCTAGTTCTATCTTAAACATTTCTTGTTCTTTACTTAATTTTACTGGAATATTTGTTTCTATCTTCTTATCATTTTCTTCTATCTTCTTATTTAGAAGTTTAATAATATTTTGTTTTTCTTCTTTTTCTTTTCTTATTTCATTTTGAAGTTCTTTGATTTCAACATTTTCTTCTTCAATCTTATTAATATCACTAGTATTTTCTTCTATTCTTTGCCCAAGATTTGTATTTTCTTTTTCATATTCTAAAAGCTCAGTATTTCTTTTTTCTTTTCTTTCTTCTAATTCTTTTTCTTCTGAAGTTATTCTTTCTAATATTTCTATAATAGAATTCTCACTTTCTTCAAATGAGGCAACACTTATCTTAACATTCATTATGTCTTCTGTAATTTCTTCTATCTTAGAACTTGTATCTTCATCATTAAGATTTTCTTTTAATTTTACTCTTTCATCATTCATTTTTTCAAGTTCTTCTACAAGTTTTTCTTTTACTTCTTCTATTATAGACTTATTAGTAAGTATTTCATTACTTTTTTTTGTTATATTTTCTATCTCACTGTTTATATTCTTAATCTTTTCAGAGATTTCTTCTACTTTTTCTCTTAAAGCATTAATTTCTTTTTCTTTTACTGCTATCTTAAGCTTTTCTTCATATATTTCATTTAAAATATTACTATGTTCTTTTTCTTTTAAAATATATTCTGCTTTTTTAGCTTCAAACTCATTATTTATTTCTTCTGCTTTTCTTTCCAAAGAAACTATTTCTTTTTCAAGTTTTGCAATCTCTTCTTTTCTACCTAAGATATTTGATACTTTTTTACTATATCCACCTGTTATACTACCAGTACTTGCAAAAAGTTCTCCATTTAATGTTACAACTTTTATTCCTTTAATCTTTTTAGTAACAGATATAGCAATATCAATATTTTCTACAATCAATGTTTTATCTAAAAATACAGATATTATCCCTAAATATTTTTCATTAACCTTTACAATATCTTTAGGAAAATATACATATTTTTCTACATTTTTTATATCTCTAAGTTTATATATTATCCCTTTTTTATAATTCCCATATTCTACAATATTATTACTATTATTATTAAACTTAGAAAGAGGTAAAAATGTAGCTTTTCCCGCCTTTTTTTCTTCTAAAAATTTAATAATTTCTTTTGCATCTTCTTCTTTTTCAACAATTATGTTTTGCATTGTATATCCGAAGTGCTGTTTCAAGTGCTAATATATATTTTTCATCTGTAGATATTATATTTGCTAAAATATTATCCACTTTTTTTCCAAAATATGTGTTTTTCTCTTTTTCTTCTAATATTTTTTTTACAGAATAACTTAAACCTTCTTTTTCTTTTTCTAGTTCTTTTAAAATATCTAATTTAGTTTTTAATGAATTTAAATTATTTAATACATAATTTTTTTCTTTTTCTTTTTCTTCAAGTTCTGTTTTTTCTTTAGAAAATTTAGAACTTTCTTTTTCTTTTTCTTCAATTTTTTTAAGAATATTATTATTTTCTTGTATAAAAATCTTGTTCCTATCTTCTATCTCAAAAGCTATATTATCCTTTTCTTTTATATATCCTTTTTTAATATCTTCATATGTAATAATCTTTTCTTTAAGCTTGGTATACTTAAGTTCTTCTTCAGATATTTCATTATCTTTTTCAAAAATTTTTTCTTCTTTTTCTGTTATTTTTTCTAATAATTCTCTTTCTAAATTAACAAAATTTTGATTCTTATTCTTGTAACCTTCAAGTTCTTTCTCTAATAATTTTAATTTTTTAACAAAATCTTTTTTACCATTTTTAAAACCTTCCAGTTTCTTTTCTCTTGTTTCTTTTTCTATTTTAATATTTTCTAATTTAGAATCTATTTCTAATATTTCTTGATTATTTTTTCTAATATTTTCTTGATTATTTTTTATCTTTTCTTCAAATATCTTTATTTCTTTTTCTTTTTCTTGAAGACTATTGTTTATATTCCCTAAATCTTGATACATTTTTTCTGCTTTTTTATCAATTTCTTCAATCTCTTCTTCAATCTTTTCCTTGTTTTTATCAAATTCAGATATTTGTTTTCTGTATTCTGCTATTATATTTTCTAATTCTTTTACTTCTTTTGAAGCTTCTTTCTTTCTATCTGACAATACTGTCATTGTTTCTTTGAAAAGTTTAAACTCTATCTTTTTCTTTTCATCAAAGAGCTTAATATATTTTTGTGCTTTTTCTGCTCTTTTCTCTAAATCAAATATTCTCTCTTCTATTTCTGATATTATATCATTTACTCTCATTAAATTCTGATTAGTATTTTCTATATTTTTAATAGACTCTTTTCTTCTTTCCCTGTATTTTACTATACCTGTAGCCTCTTCAAATACCTTTCTTCTTTCCTCAGAATTATCACTTAATATCTCATCAATTCTACCTTGACCTATAATACTATATCCATCTTTACCAATACCAGTATCCATAAATAATTCTTGTATTGTTTTAAGTCTTGCTTGTTCACCATTAATATAATATCCTGATTCACCATCTCTATATAATTTTCTTGTAACTTTTATCTCATCAAAATCTATAGGGATTTCTCCATCTGTATTATCAAATATTATGCTAACTTCTGCAAATCCCAATGACTTCCTATATTGTGTACCAGAAAATATTATATCTTGTGACTTATTCCCACGAAGAGATTTTATACTTTGTTCACCAAGTACCCAACGTATTGCATCAACTATATTACTCTTACCAGAACCATTTGGCCCTATAACTGCTGTGATCCCATCTTTTACCTCTATTTCCGTCTTATCTGCAAAAGATTTGAATCCATATATGTATATTTTCTTTAACTTCATTCTTTCCTCTTTTTGTCTTTCCTTTTATTCTATCATATACATAATAAAAATACATTAATATACACTATTTTATAATATTTT
>CALIMU010000062.1 GCA_938045355.1 uncultured Clostridium sp.
ATTTTTAATATTATCATTTTTAAGTTTTTCTTTATCTTTATCTACTTTTTTAAGTCCATTTTCTAATATTTTCTTAAGTTTTAATATATCTTCATCTTTTTCATATTCCTTAAAATTCATATAATGTATACTTTTATTGTTATTATATATATACATAAAATTTAATATTATAGTATTATCACTAAACCCTATAACTATCTTATCTTTTAATTTTTCCATCTTAACATGTTGTATATTCTCTGTTTCTGAATCTCCACCTTTAGAACAAAATACTATATCAATATTTTTTCCATTCTTTTCTATTTGTTCTAAATCATATGAAATATTTTCCTTAGAATTATCACAAAGACTTTTACCTAAAACAACATTAAATCCATATTTTTCAAATCTTTCTTTTGCATTTAATATTTCATCAATTTTTTCTTTTTCTACATTATCTGAAAAAGATACAACATATATATTGTATCTTTTATCATTATCTTTATTATTAATTTTAGTTTTGTTATTTTTATTATTATTTATCATAATTTCTTATTCCTACTTATTTTTTACTTAATCTTCTTTTGGTTTCATTGTTGGGAATAATAGCACATCTCTTATAGAGCTTGAGTTTGTAAGAAGCATTATAAGTCTATCTATACCAATTCCAAGTCCCCCTGTTGGTGGCATTCCATATTCTAAAGCTTGGATAAATTCTATATCCATCATATTTGCTTCATCATCACCCTTTTCTCTATTTTCCATTTGTTTAACAAATCTTTCATATTGATCAATTGGATCATTAAGCTCTGAATATGCATTTCCATATTCTCTACCACCTATGAAAAGTTCAAATCTTTCTGTTAATTTAGGATTATCTTTTTTCTTTTTAGTAAGTGGTGATACTTCTATAGGATAATCATATATGAATGTTGGTTGTATTAATGTTTTTTCTACTTTTTCTTCAAATACAAGATTCATTATATTTCCTATTGTTTTTTCTGCTTCTGAAAGTTCTATTTCAAAATCTTTTGCAATCTTCATTGCTTCTTCTAATGTTTCAACTTTTTCAAAATCAATTCCTGTTATATTTTTAATTGCATCATTCATTGTTATTCTATTAAATTTACTTAAGTCTATTTTTTGATCTTCATATACTATTTCTGTTGTTCCATTTACTCTTTGACAAACTGTTCTTATTAAATCTTCTGTTATATTCATCATATCAAAATAATCTTCATATGCTGAATATAATTCTATATTTGTAAATTCTGGATTGTGTTTTATAGAAATACCTTCATTTCTAAACATTCTTCCCATTTCATATACTTTTCCGAAATCCACCTACGATTAATCTTTTTAAATATAATTCATTTGCAATTCTTAAATACATATCCATATCAAGTGTATTATGATGTGTTTCAAAAGGTCTTGCCGCTGCTCCACCTGCAACTTTATGAAGTATTGGTGTTTCGACTTCTAAATATCCTCTTTCATTTAAATATTTTTTAATTTCTCCGAAGTATTTGTATTCTTTTTATAAATGTTTCTTTTACTTTTGGATTTACTATTAAATCTAATTCTCTATGCCTATATCTTAAATCAACATCTTTAAGTCCTTTAAACTTATCTGGAAATGGCCTTAGTGTTTTTGTAAGAAGTACTATATCTTTTGCATGTATAGATATTTCCCCTGTTTTTGTTTTAAATACAAATCCTTTAACACCTACAATATCTCCTAGATCATATTTTTTAAAATCTAAATATTTGTCTTCTACATCATTTAAAGATATATATACTTGTATTTTTCCTGTTTCATCTTGAAGATTGAAAAAAGATGCTTTTCCCATAACTCTTTTTGTCATTATTCTACCTGCAACACTAACATTTTTTTCTACATCTTCGTTAAAGTTTTCTATTATTTCTTTTGCATAATCTGTTCTGTCATATTTTGTAATATCAAATGGATTTTTACCTTCTTTTTGTAATTCTTCTAATTTTTCTTTTCTTATTTTCATCAATCCATCTAGTTCTTCTTCATATGCTAATTCTTCTTTTACTATATCTTGATTATTCATATATATTTTCCTTTTCTTCTATTTTAATTATATGATATATATTTTCTCTTATCATAAATTAATTTTACTATATTTTTTTATTGTTGTAAAACCTCTATTGCCTTTTGTAATTGTAAATCATTTTTCATAAGAATTTCTTGTAATTCTTCTATTGTTCTTTCTTTATTTTTTTCTAATAATTCTTTTTTTGTAATTTTAGATTGTTCAACTTTTATTGTAGGTTCTACTCCTTTTTTATTTAATTTTAATTCTCCGAGGTCCAAAATATTCTTCTATTGTTGCTTTTAATGCACCACCTATACTACTTGGATATACACCTTGTATTACACCTTTTCCATATGTTGTTTCTCCAATTACTTCTTTTACTCTCTTATTTTCTTTTAATGCTGCTGTAAGTAATTCTGATGCTGATGCTGAATATTTATTCACAAGTAATACAATTTCAAAATCATATTTAGCTTTTGTTTCTGTATATACTGTCTTTTTAAATCCTTTAGCATTTATTGTAGAATATATTTCTTTGTCTTTGTCTAAAAATAGGTCTGCAATATTTTTAGTACTCTTAACATCTCCTCCACCATTATATCTTAAATCTATTATGAGTTTTTTCATTCCTTCTTTTTTCATTTCTTCTATTGCTTTTTCTACATCTTTATCTGAGTTTTCTGAAAAACTTTTAATATCTAAATATCCTATTCCATTTTTTAGTAATTTATGTGTTGTACTATCAATCTTAATTTCTTTTCTTGCAACTTTTATTTCTTGTTCTTTACCATCTCTTATAACTGTTATTACAACATCTGTATCTTCTTTACCTTTTATTTCTTTTACTGTATCTGATAAACTTTTATCTTTTACATCAATACTATTTACTTTTGTAATTATATCATTTTCTTTTAATCCTGATTCTTCTGCTGGAGTTCCTTTCATTATTCCTGTTATAACCTTACTACCATTTTTATCTTGAAGTTCTACACCTATCCCAACATATTTTCCAGATACATCTTCTTTTATATTATTATATTCTTCTTTAGTATAATATTCTGTATATTTATCACCAATACCTGCAACATATCCTTTCATTGCTGTTTCTATAAGTTTTGAATCATCTATTTCACCCTTATATACTTCTTTAAGTTTTTCTCTAATTGCTTTTAAATTTTTTGCTATTGTTCTTATTGCAGTTTCTTCATCTTTTCCTAAATATTCTTCAATACTAAGTGTTCCTGTCTTTTTTTCGATTCTCTTTATAACTATTTCATTGTTTATAAGGAGTGTAACTAATATTACAATTAAAGTATATGAAATAAACAAGAAAACTTTACTTGTCTTTTTCTTGTTATCTTTTTTTACCACAAATTCATCATTATTTTTTTCTATTTCTTTTATATCTTCTATATTTTCTCCCATTTTAAATTATTCCTTCTATTTTTCTAAATCTTCAACCATTTTTATTCTTTCTACATATTTTCCATAATCTTTAAATTTAGTACTTAACATTACATCAATATATTCTATAACATCTACAAGTTTTGTATCATTTGAAGCTAAACACACTATATTTAAATCATCATCTGCTATCCCATTTATTAAGCTTTCTCTGCTATATGCAAGGCTTGCACGAATTCCTTTAAACTTATTTGCAGTATATGTCATCCCATGTCCACTTTTACATATAAGGATACCTTTTGATCCTTTATCTTCTATAACCTTTTCACATACTTTTTGTGCATAAATTGGATAATCTGTTCTTTCTTCTGAATATGTTCCCATATCTTCTATATCAATATCTACTCCATTTTCTCTTATTCCATTTACATATTCTATTATTTCTTTTTTTAGTTCAAAACCACCATGGTCTGATCCAATATATATCTTCATAATTTTCTCCTATAATAATACTATAATTTAAATTATATCAAATATAATTTATTTTTACATCTACTACAAGCAACATAAAGTCTACGATTTATTTCTTCAGCATCAGTATAAGGATGACCAAATTTATCATAAACGATATCATTAACATCTACAAGAGCTGTGTCATAAGTAGAACCTTGTGATTTATGAGAAGTAACTGCAAAACCATAATCAAGATCTCTACTAAACATAATTTTACCTGTATTGTCAAGAATATTTGTAAGTAGTAAACAACTTTCTTTAAAATCAAAGTATTCTTTCCATCGTTGAGATCTAGTAATAGGACGAGCAACTTTAGCATTATGAATTAGATTATTACTAATATTCATATATTGCAATACACTAGTTCTATCTTTATGATCTACGACAAATAAAGGAGTAGTTGATTGACCACCATGAATAGCAATAAAACGAATCATAAAACCTTTAATATTATATTTAGGATGTGTATAATTTACAACATCTTTTATAATATATTCTTCAGAGTTTTTAATAATCGTATCATTAAATTTATCCACAAGTGTCACATAAGAAATAATCAAATCGTTTTTAGTAATAACTGATTTATCAGCATTACTAATAATACTTTCACGAACAATTTTATTCCAAGAAGAAACACAATTATTAGTATAAGCAACAATCTTAACAAAGTCCACATTATTAGTAATAGGTTCATCATTAAAATTATTATAAACTATTTGATTAAATTCTTGTTTAGTACAAACTTGAAATCCTTTAATATTATCAACATCAAATGCAACTTTATTCTTACTAATATAATTAAGAAAAGAAAAAGTCTTATGTTTGATATCATATCTAAGTAGTTCTAGAAGATATTTTATAGGATTATTTTCTTCTTGACGAACAATTTGTTTTAAAGTATAAAGTTTAATACCAGTAAAAGCAGCACTTTTCTTTTCATTTACAGGACTTAATTGGCTATTATCACCAACATATATTAGTTTACAGTCATTAGTCTTACATGTACGTTCAAGAAAAATACAAAGACTTCTAGGTATCATAGAAGCTTCATCTACAATATAAAGTTTATATTCTCCAATCTTAATTCTACCTTTTGGGTCGAAAGGAGGATTATTAATATCAAACTTTTCAGCATCAAAATTAATTTTAAGACCTAAATCAGATTGTAATGTATTAACATTAACACCATTAATTCTAATACTTTCACTCATAACTCTACAAGCTTTATGTGTAGGAGCAGAGCATCCTATAGCATGATAACTCATACCACAATTTTTAATAAGAGCTTTTAGAAGATAAGTTTTACCTGTTCCAGCAGCACCACTTAAAGCCCTTTTAAAATCATTAGGATTAAAATCAGTATTAATAAACTTTATAAGTTCATCATAAGCTTTACTTTGATCATTTGTTAAACTTAAAAGGCTAACAGCATCTTTGTCGTTAGCCTTACTTATTGTTATATCCATTTTATTACACTATCTATTATCATCAAGTTCTGGATGTGGAACTTCATAATCGTAACCTTCAGGTGTAAGAGCATCTCTAAGATGAAATTTAAGTTGACCATCTTGTCTAACAACCCAACCTGAATGAACCCATTTTTCACATACAGAAGTAAACTTTTCATCAATATTAGGAAAATTCACTGCTTGACTATAATTTCTAATACGACATTCATAACCATGTTTTCCTTTTACTTTAGAAAATATCTTTTCTCTACCTTTAAGACTATAACTTTCTCTAGTTAGAGGAAGAACTAACAAAGCTTCATTAATTCTTTCGTTATTTTCTTCAGCATAAGCATTAAGTTCAAAAGTAGGAACTCGCATAATAAATTCGCCATTTTCATCTTTATGACAAATACCAACACAAATTCTACTTAACTTAACTATAGGATTTAGTAGCTTTAATAGGTTTAAGTACAACTTTAAACCCGATATTAACACCAATCATATTTACTTCTTTTTAGTTTTATCAGTAAGCTTTGGAGCTTTTCTTTTTTAATCTGACGAACACTTTGTTTATCTTCATCAGAACCTTTATAAGCAGTAATAACTTTATTACTTGCATTAAGAACTCTCCAACCTTTTTTAATAAGAAA
>CALIMU010000063.1 GCA_938045355.1 uncultured Clostridium sp.
AACATTTCTGCACTTATTTGTGATCCTGAAGGTAATCTTAATCCTTCATAGAAACATAATATACCTGCATATGGATTTAGCAGTTGACTTGCAAAATTCACATTATCTGTGTTTCCTTTAGCATCAGGTCCAAGTAAATTCCTCATAGCTTCACCACTTCCATCCCAGAAATATCCTTCTGGTAAGAAATTCTTGTGGTTATCTATTACAGGTCCATTATAGTTTGGATACTTATTCTTATCTTCATATGCACTTTGTATATTCTTATTATGTAAGTATCTAGCATTTTCTGTATAGTATGTATTTGCTATATTCTTTGAATTTTCATACACTTTCATGTAATTTTGTAATGCTTCACCTGACTCTTTTGTTATTGCATTTTCTAATGCTTTTCCTTTTTCAAAGTTTGCTGGAAGAGTACTACTTTTTGCATAGATACTCTTATTCAACATAGGAGCTATTAACATAAGAACAACTGTAACTAAAGCTATACTAAAGTATATAAATATTTCACTGTTTTCTATAGCTTTATTTTTCTTATTATTCTTTATCATTAGCTTCCTCCTTTCTTTCTTCTTTATCTTTATTCTTATCTTTTGTATTTTCTTTCTTCTTAAATAGTTTCATTATTTTTTCTCTAAATGATATCGCTACTGCTGCTATTACTGCAAATATTGCAAGTAAGATTATTGTATAATCTTTATTTACTATTACATCTAATGCAACATTATCATTTTCATTTGTAGAATTATTTCCTTCTACTGAATTTATATCTTTAACTCCAAGGTTATTTGTTGTTCCTAGTATTTCAAACCTATTTGATAATACCTTATTTAAAACCTTATCCATAGTTGTTTCTACTGTTACTGTTATTTCTTTTTCTTCCCCTGGTTTTAATTCTATATTTTCTAATTCTTTTGTTACTGCTAGCTCACCTGTTTCTTCTTTCCAGCTTGCTGTTAGTATCTTTTCATCTTTATTCTTATATGCACCTATCTTTGTTATCTTTCCTGGTACATTTCCTTCATTTTTAGCTATTAACTTATAGTCTACTTCTACTTTTGAATTTCCTGATGTAAATGGTGATACTTTAAACTTATTAACTGTTAATTCTACTTCTTTTGTTGTTATCTCATCTTTCTTATCTCCATTTACTACTCTTAATTTTGATACCTCTCCTTTTAATGCCATATCAAAATTTGTATTATTTACTAATCCTAAGTTTTCATCTGACTTACTTTGGAAGTTAATCTTTATAGCATCTGATACTGCAACTTGTTTAGTTGTTTCTTGTCTATTTACTCCTAATGCATCTGATACTTTTGAATCTTCTATATTATTCTTCTTATATACTGTTGGTGAATATTTCTTGTCTTCAAATTCAAACATTACTGAATATTCTCCATTTGGTACTTCACTAAATGTATATTTACCTGTATCATCTGTTAATACTGTTTTTACAACTCTATTTTTTCCGTTTTCAACAAGTTTTGCTACTACATTTGAAAGTGGTCTTTCTCCTTCATCATATATACCATTCTTATTTACATCATCCCATGCTTTACCACTTATTTCATAGTTTCTTACAAGTTTTTGTTCTTCTTTTCTTGTTTCTGCTATTCCTAGTGATTTAAGCTCTTCTTCTGATAGTTTTAACTTCCCTTGTCTTACTAAATCTTCTTTTCTTCTTGTATCACTATTCTTTTCTACTATTTGTGTTATTGGGTTTGT
>CALIMU010000064.1 GCA_938045355.1 uncultured Clostridium sp.
GAGAAATACTTACGACCAAAGACAAGGATAATAGAAAATTAATAAGAATACTCTAGTTTTTCTAATCCAAAATATATTTTTGTTTTATAAGAAGAACTTTTTAAATTCTGCTTAAGTTTAAATAAAAAATAAATAAATGAAAGGGGAATATTTTGGCTAAAGTAAAGGACAAAAAGATAGAAACAGTTGATACTACAGAACAAAGAAAAAAACAAATAGAAGAAGCAGTAAAAAAAGTAAAACTTACTAAAATATTTAATGAAAAGGCAGAAAGATATACATTTTCAAAAGTAGGTGACTTACTAAATTTACCAAATTTAATAAGTGTACAATTAGATTCATATAATTGGTTTATTACAGAAGGTTTAACAGAAGTATTAAGAGATATATCACCAATACAAGATTATAATGGAAATTTAATACTTGAATTTTTTGGACATAGATTAGAAGATAAACCTAAATATGATCTAGAAGAATCAAGAGATAGAAATACAACATATTCTAAAAGATTATATGTAAATGTAAGACTTATAAATAAAGAAACAGGGGAAATAAAAGAACAAGAAATATTTTTAGGGGATTTCCCAATAATGACAGAATCAGGAACATTTTTAATAAATGGTGCAGAAAGAGTTGTAGTAAGTCAGCTTGTAAGATCACCAGGATGTTATTTTGTAAATGTTGATTCAAATAGTAAATATAAAACAACACCATTATATAATGCAACAATAATGCCAATAAGAGGGGCATGGATAGAATTTGAAACAGAAACAGCAGGAACAGTGTTTACAAGAATAGATAGAACAAGAAAATTACCTGCAACAACACTTTTAAGAGCATTAGGTGTTGAAACTATTGAAGAAATGGTTGAATTATTTGGAGAAGATGAAGCACTTATAAAAACAGTAGAAAAAGATCCAATAGAAACACAAAATGAAGCATTAATTGAAATATATAAAAAATTAAGACCAGGAGAACTTCCAACAATAGATGCTGCAAAAACATTGTTTGAACAATTATTCTTTAATGTAAGAAGATATGATTTGTCAAGAGTTGGTAGATTTAAATATGATCAAAAATTATCATTAGCAAGTAGAATAAATAAACAAGTTTTAGCAGAGAACATAATTGATAAAGAAACAGGTGAACTTATATTTGAAGCAGGTAGAAAACTTAAATATACAGAAGCTCTACAAATTCAAAATATGGGAATAAACAAAGTTAAAATTAAATTTAAAGGTAAAGAAATAGTAATACTTGGTAATAATACAGTAGATTTGGAAGCATTTGTTTCAGAAGAAGTTAAAAAAGAATCAGGTATTAAAGAAAGAGTAAACTATACAGAACTTTTAAAAGTATTAGATAAAGTAGAAAAAGATAAAAAATTAGATTTAGCACAAGAACTTAAGAAAAATAGATCAAAACTTGTTTCAGAACATGTAACAAAAGAAGATATATTATCAACATTTAGTTATATATTAAATTTAAATCATGGATTATATAAGATTGATAATATTGATCATTTAGGAAACAGAAGAATAAGAAGTGTTGGGGAATTATTACAAAACCAATTTAGAATTGGACTTACAAGACTTGAAAGAGTAGTAAGAGAAAGAATGACAATCAAAGATCTAGATACTGTAACACCACAAACATTAATAAACACAAAACCAATTACATCAGTGGTAAGAGAATTCTTTGGTAGTTCACAATTATCTCAATTCATGGAACAAACAAACCCATTATCAGAACTTACACATAAAAGAAGAGTATCATCATTAGGGCCTGGAGGTCTTTCAAGAGATAGAGCAGGGTTTGAAGTACGTGATATTCACTATACACATTATGGAAGATTATGTCCGGTAGAATCACCAGAAGGACCAAACGTTGGGCTTATACTTTCACTTTCAGGATTTGCAAGAATAAATGAATATGGATTTGTAGAAACACCATATAGAAAAATAGATCCAGTAACAAAGAAAATAACAGATGAAGTTGTATATATGTCATCAGATATGGAAGATAATTTTGTTATATGTCAAGCAACAGAACCTGTAACAAAAGATGGTAAACTAAAAAATGATAGAGTAAGAGCAAGATATTTAGATGAAATAAAAGAAATGGATAAAGATGAAATAGACTATATGGATGTTTCACCAAAACAAATAGCATCAATAGCAACAGCAATGATACCATTCTTTGAAACAGATGACGCAAGACGTACACTTATGGGTGCAAACATGCAAAGACAAGCAGTTCCACTTTTAAGAACTGATTCTCCAATGGTTGGTACTGGTATGGAATATAGAGCAGCAAAAGACTCAGGAGAAGTTATAAACTGTTTAGCAGATGGTTATGTACATAAATTAACAGGTACAGAAATAATTGTTAAAGGTGATGATGGAAAGATATATACACATCATTTAAGGAAATTTAAGAGAACAAATGCAAGTACATGTATAAATCAAAAACCTATCGTAAAAGAAGGAGAAAAAGTATATAAAAATCAAACAATAGCAGATGGTATGGCAACAGATAAAGGTGAAATGGCACTTGGTAAAAATGCAGTTGTAGCATTTGCAAACTGGGAAGGATATACATTTGAAGATGCTATCTTAATAAGTGATAAACTTGTTAAAGAAGATACATATACATCTATACATATAGAACAATATGATTTTGAAAGTAGAGATACAAAACTTCGGACCAGAAGAAATAACAAGAGAAATACCTAATGTTGGTGAAGATGCACTTAAAAACCTAGATGAAACAGGTGTTATAAGAATTGGGGCACATGTAAAACCAGGAGATATATTAGTAGGTAAGATCTCACCTAAAGGTGAAACAGAATTAACAGCAGAAGAAAAATTATTAAGAGCAATCTTTGGAGAAAAATCTAGAGAAGTTAGAGATGTTTCATTAAGAGTTCCACATGGAGAAGAAGGAACAATAATTGATGTAAAAAGATATACAAAACAAAATTCTGATGAATTAAAATCAGGGGTAAATGAAGTAATTAGAATATATATAGGACAAAAGAGAAAAATAACAGTTGGTGATAAGATGGCAGGACGTCACGGAAACAAAGGGGTTATATCAAGAATATTACCAGCAGAAGATATGCCATACTTACCAGATGGAACACCAATTGATATAGTATTAAATCCACAAGGGGTTCCTTCACGTATGAACTTAGGACAAGTACTTGAAGTTCACTTAGGTGAGGTAGCAAGGACACTTGGAGTTAAATTTGCAACACCAATATTTGATGGAGCATCAGGTGTTGATATTAAAGAACTATTTAAGATAGCAGGAATAAGAGAAGATGGTAAAACATACCTATATGATGGAAGAACAGGAGAAAGATTTGATAATCCTGTAACAGTTGGAATAATGTATGTATTAAAATTACATCACTTAGTAGATGATAAGATACATGCAAGATCAACAGGATCATATTCACTAGTAACAAAACAACCATTAGGTGGTAAAGCACAATTTGGTGGACAAAGATTTGGTGAAATGGAAGTTTGGGCTCTAGAAGGATATGGAGCAGCACATACATTACAAGAAATGTTAACAGTTAAATCTGATGATATTAAACAAAGAGAAAAAACATATCTTGCAATTGTTAAAGGTGAAAATATACCAAAACCAGGAATACCAGAAAGTTTCAGAGTTTTAGTAAAAGAATTACAAGGACTTGGATTAAACTTAGAAATGTATAGTGAAAATAATGAAGAAGTAATATTAAAAGAAGACGAAGATCTAGAAAAAGATAATACTATTAAGAGTAGAAATGAAATAGTTCATAAACACCATGATGGTGAAATAGAAGAAGATGATGAAGATACAGCAGAAGAAAGCTTTGAACATGAATTTGAAGAAATATTTGAAGATGATGGGATGCAAGTTTTTGAGGATGAATCAGAATTAGATAAGTAATAAATAATATTTAGGAAGGAGAATTATTGTGGAAGAAATGTTTGATAAAATCAGGATAAGTTTAGCTTCAGATGAACAAATAAGAGAATGGTCACATGGTGAAGTTAAAAAACCTGAAACTATAAACTATAGAACATTAAAACCAGAAAAAGATGGGCTTTTTTGTGAAAAAATATTTGGACCTACAAAAGACTGGGAATGTCATTGTGGTAAATATAAGAAGGTAAGATATAAGGGTATAATATGTGATAGATGCCGGAGTTGAAATTACTAAAAAGACAGTAAGAAGAGAAAGAATGGGACATTTGGAGCTAGCAGCACCAATTGCCCACATCTGGTTCTTTAAAGGAATACCAAATAGAATAGCATTAATGCTTGATGTATCACCAAAAGCATTAGAAAGAGTAATATATTTTGCAACATATATAGTAACAGAAAGTAGTGTTAGTGATATAAAAGTATGTGATATATTAACAGAATCAGAATTAATTGCAGCAAAGGAAAAATATCCAAATGGTGAATTTAAAGCTGAAACAGGAGCAGAAGCTTTAGAAAAACTATTAAAAAGAATAAACCTAGAAGAATTAAGACAAAAAATTGAAAAAGAATTAGAAAAAGCAAGTGCAGGTAAAAAAGGAAAACTTTTAAAGAAACTGGATACAGTAGAATCATTTATAAAATCTGGAAATAAACCAGAAAGCATGATAAAAAATGTAATACCTGTAATACCACCAGATTTAAGACCAATGGTACAATTAGATGGTGGAAGATTTGCAACATCAGATCTAAATGATCTATACAGAAGGGTTATAAACAGAAATAATCGTTTAAAAAGATTAATGGATTTAAATGCACCAGAAATAATTGTAAAAAATGAAAAAAGAATGTTACAAGAATCTGTTGATGCATTAATGGATAATACTAAAAGAGGAAAACCTATTACAGGAGCAGGTAATAGACCACTTAAATCATTATCAGACATACTTAAAGGAAAGCAAGGACGTTTTAGACAAAACTTACTTGGAAAACGTGTTGACTATTCAGGACGTTCAGTTATAGTTGTAGGACCAGAACTTAAACTATATCAATGTGGATTGCCAAGAGAAATGGCTGTTGAACTTTTCAAACCATTTGTAATGAGAGAACTTATAGCAAATGGAATTGCACTTAATGATAAAGCAGCAAAAAGAATGGTAGAACAACAAAAACCAGAAATTTGGGAATATTTAGATAAGGTTATACAAGACCATCCAGTATTATTAAACCGTGCACCTACACTACACAGATTAGGTATCCAAGCATTCCAACCAGTTATAGTAGAAGGAAGGGCAATTAAACTTCACCCACTTACTTGTGCAGCATTTAATGCAGACTTTGACGGTGACCAAATGGCAGTACATGTACCATTATCACCAGAAGCACAAGCAGAATCAAGATATTTAATGCTTGCAACAAACAATCTTATAAAACCTACAGATGGACAACCTATAACAGTTCCATCACAAGATATGATTTTAGGGGTATTCTATTTAACACTTGAATATGAAGATGCAATAGGAGCAGGAAAATACTTTAAAGATAAAGATGAAGCATTATTAGCATATCAAACAAAAGATGTTACATTACAATCACCTATAAATGTAAGATTTAAAGATGAAGAAGGATCAAAAATTATTAAAACAACTGTTGGTAAATTGATACTTAATGAAGGAATACCACAAGATTTAGGATATGTAGATAGAACAAATCCAGAAAATAGATTTGAACCTGAAATATCTTTTGTAACAAGAAAGAAAAATATTGAAGATATAATAGATAGATGTATAAGAATACATGGAATAGATAGAACAGTAGAATTACTAGACTTTATGAAATCATTAGGATTTAAGTATTCTACATTTGCAGGATTTACAGTTTCTGCATCAGATGTTTCTGTTCCAGAAGAAAAAGCTAAGATTATAAAAGATGCTGATAAACAAATAGATATGATTGTGGAAAATTATAAAGCTGGGTTATTATCAGATGAAGACAGATATAATGAAACAATTAAAGTTTGGGCAAAAGCAACAGATGATGTTCAAAAAGCTATGGAAGCAAGTTTTGACTTATACAGAAACCCAATAGCAATGATGGCACACTCTGGAGCAAGACGGAAATGTAAAACACTTAAGACAAATTGCAGGTATGCGTGGTCTTATGGCAGATACAGGTGGTAGAGCAGTTGAAATACCAATTAAATCAGCCTTCATAGAAGGTCTAGACGCACTTGAATATTTCATATCATCACATGGTGCTAGAAAAGGGCTTGCAGATACAGCACTTCGTACAGCAAATGCAGGATATTTAACAAGAAGACTTGTAGATGTATCACAAGATATTATAGTAAGAGAAGAAGATTGTGGAACAACAGAAGGTGTTACAGTTAGAGATATAGTAGATGATGGACGTGTTATAGAAAAACTTGAAGATAGAATAAGAGGAAGATATGCACTAAAAGCAGTAAAACATCCAGAAACTAAGAAAACAATAGTTGCTAAAGATGAACTTATAACAGAAGAATTAGCAAAAGAAATTGCAAATGCTGGTGTAAAAGAAGTTGAAGTTAGATCAGTAGTTGGATGTAAATGTTTACATGGAATATGTAAAAAATGTTATGGTTCATCATTATCATCAAAAACAATGGTAAACTTAGGGGAAACTTTAGGTATAGTAGCAGCACAAGCAATAGGAGAACCAGGTACACAGCTTACAATGCGTACATTCCACGGTGGTGGGGTAGCAGGTGGAGACGTTACACAAGGTCTTCCTAGAGTTGAAGAATTATTTGAAGCAAGAAAACCAAAGGGTGTTGGTATAATTGCAGAAATAGATGGTACAGTTACAATATCATATGATGAAGAAGGATTAAGAGATCCAGAAATAACAGTAACAGGAAAAGATGAAGTAAGAACATATTCAGCAAATCAAAAAATACTTCCACATATAGCAAATCCAGAAGTAGATGAAAAAGGAAAAGCAAAACCAGTTAAGGTTAAAGCAGGTGATGCGTTAACAGAAGGTTCATTAAATCCAAATGATATTTTAACAACTGTTGGTATAAAAGGAGTATATAACTATATAGTAACAGAAATACAAAAAGTATATAGAAATCAAGGGGTTGATATTAATGATAAGCATATTGAAATAATTATAAAACAAATGCTTAGAAAAGTTAAAGTTATTGAACCAGGAGATAGTAAATATTTAACATCTGCACTTGTAAATGTTGTAGAATTTGAAAGAGAAAATCAAAAACTAATAGAAGAAGGAAAGAAACCAGCAGAAGCAAAACAAATACTTTTAGGTATTACAAAAGCATCTCTTGCAACAGATAGTTTCTTATCTGCAGCATCATTCCAAGAAACAACAAAAGTTCTTACAGATGCAGCAATTAAAGGAAAAGTTGATGATTTAATTGGAGTTAAGGAAAATGTTATAATAGGTAAATTAATACCAGCAGGTACAGGATTTACAGATTATAGAGAACTTACTACAACTACAGCTATCCAAGATGAAGCAGTAGCTAAGATTCGTGCAGAAAGAGAAGCGGTAGAATTAGGATTAAGAGAAGAAAAAAATAGAATTGCACTTGAAAGAGCAAGACAAGATTTTGAAATGTAGTGATAAATTATAGTTATATTATAATTTAATATACTATAAATTAAACCTATAGATTATTTAAAGAGACAGTAGAAATACTGTTTCTTTTTTTAATAAAAAAATTATTGTGAGGAAATATATAATAATAATAGAAAAATGAGAGAAAATAATAAAACAAAAGAAGTTTACATAATTATAAGAATCATGTTATAATATATATGTAATAAAAAATAACTTTATTTTTAAATAAAAAGAGAGGATGATTGAAATGCTAATTATGTGTGATTCAATGAAAAAATCAACATTTAAGGAAAGACCAGAGGATATACTTTGGTATAGAATGTATAGGGATGAAAAGCTGATTATTTTTAAAAAGAAAGGAGAGAATATGGAGAAGGCACTAGATGTGCCAGGAAAACCGATATGTTTTAAATTTTATCAGTATTTTTTCAAGGTTGGAAATACTTTTTTAAATATGAAAGAGATTTCTAGTTGTTATATTAGAAAGAGAGAAACTAATGATGATACCTATTATTTAATTGTTGAATTCAAGAATGATCCTTTGATGTATTTAGAGCTTGAGGATCATTCAAGAAAAAATGTAATTGATCAGCAACATAAAATCAATGTGTATGTTAATAATTTGAGAAAAGGGTTAATTTAGACAAAAGACCTGGAATATATATAAGTTAACTGACTTATAAATATATTTCAGGTCTTTTCTTGTATCTTGATATGTTTAAATGGTAAAATTAAGATATATAGTAATTTAGTTTAGATAAGGGGTTAATGTTGGAAATAATAGATGTAATAGAAGATGGATATGGAATTCGGAAAAGAGAATGGGAAAGTATATTTTGTTAAAAATGGAATATATGGTGAAGATATTGATATAGAGAAATGTATTGTAGAAAGTAAAGGAAATATATCATATATAGAAAATAAGGTTGTTAAAAGAGTAAGTCCATATATTATTAAGGATGATAATATAATTAAAAGAATATCTAAATATTTAAGTTTAAATATTGATAGTATGTCATATTTAGAATATGATATTGAAAAGAAACTAAAAAAGTATTCTGTTATATCTAGTTTTAAGAAGATTGGTAAGGTAAAAGAAGAAGACTTAGAGTATCATAATATATTAGGACTTGAGGTTTTAGGAGATGAAAAAAATAGATATAATTACAGGAATAAGGTTAGTATTAAGGTAAAAATAGGAAAAGATAAAGATAATAAAGAAACAGCTATATTTCGGATATTATAAAAAGAAAAGTAATGAGATAGAGGAAGTTTCAGAATGTATTCTTGCAAGTGATAAGATAAATAGTGTTATATCAGTTTTAAATGATAAAAGGAATAATAATAAGTTAATAGAAGAAATAAAAAAAGATAATATATTTGAAATTATAATTAGAGATGTAGAAGAAGGGGTAGCAATATATCCAAAAATTAATGAATTAGAAGAAATATTAAGAAATGAAGGGATTAGTATAGTAATTAAAGAATATACGAATAAAATTGGTGAGACTAAATATATTATTGGAGAAAAGTCATTTTTTCAAGTAAATAAGTATAATACAGAAAAATTATATAACAAGATATATGAGTATGTAGAAAAGATTGTAAAGAAAGATAAAGAAAATAAAAAAGAAAGTACAAATAATGATGATGTTGATAATATTAGAATTTTAGATATATATTCAGGTGTTCGGAAGTATAGGAATATATGTTAAGAATATGATGAATAATGATAATATTACTATTGCAGGAATTGAAATAGTAGAAGAAGCAGTAAAACTTGCTAAGATAAATGCAAAAAATAATGGGATAAAAAACTATACATGTATTTCAAGTACTGCAAAAGATATATTGAATATGGTACAAAGTAATGATATTATAATAGTAGATCCACCAAGAAAAGGACTTGATAAAAAGCTTGTAGATGGACTTATTAAAAAAGATGTTAAAAATATAGTATATGTGTCATGTAATTCAAATACACTTGCAAGAGATTATAGTATATTTAAAGATAATGGATATATATTAAAAGAGATATCATGTGTAGATATGTTTCCAAATACAATACATGTTGAGGCAGTTACCCTTTTAGTTAAGTCAGGTACTGACGCAAACTAAAAGCTGGTACTCTGCCCACGCGACCTAATGAAGAAAACTTAGCACTACACTTGATAATGAACTTGTCACAAAGTTATCTAAGGTGTTTATTGAATTTATAATGGGATTTATTTTTAAACAAAGACAAATTAGAATTTATGGAGGTTTTCTATGAAGTATGAAGAAATTAAATTAAATATTTCAAATGATAAAATTAGCAATTACAAAGTATTTAAAGGGATGAAGCTGTATTCTGAAATATTTAAATCCAAAGATGAAAAGAAGTTAATAAATAAAAGAGTATTTGTAACTCCAAAAGGAAACTATGTTTATTATGAAAGGACAGATATAAATTGGAACTATTGGTCAGATAAAACAAGATATGATTCGAGTTTTGAATTAAGTGATATAAAACATAATATAGTATTTGAAGTATCAACAGAATTGACTAAGTTTACAAAATATTTAGGAGAAGAAGTAGTCAAAAAAATTATGTTTAAAGAAAAAAATGGAGAAATAGTAGAAGTACTGGATATTTAGTACATCTTGAACTCCCTATTTATTAGATTAAGTAAATTTGGAATTTTGGAGGTATCCGTTTATGAAATGGTATAGTTATATGACTAAACAAGAAAGAAGAAATTTTCAAAAAGTAATTGCTGTATGTGTAGTAGGTGCAATTTTAATTCTACTTATTCGTATAGTTTTTTATACTATTTTGTAAGTAAAATATAAATTCCAGTTTGTCTAGGTACTACATTTTAACGATAACATTAAACTATCGTTAAAAAGTTCATGGATATGTTCCTACATACGAATGTAGCTACTTGACATACTTGGTGTTCACTCAATCCATGTTGAGACGGTAGCGTTATCGTCCAAACTTGATGTCGATAAGCATATAGATGTTGAAATTAAGCTGGATGAGCTTGATTTGACAAGTGCTGAAAGTAAAGCGACTTATGCACAAATCAAGGAATATATATTAGAAAAATTTGATTTAAAGGTTTCGACACACTATATTGCTCAGATTAAAAAGAAATGTGGTATTGAATTAAGGGAGCATTATAATAAATCGAAAAAAGAGAAACAAGTTATTCCACAATGCACACCGGAAAAAGAGGAAGCCATTATGGATGCTTTAAAGCATTTTAAGATGATTTAATAGAAATGGAGGATATTTATGAGATGGATAGTAAAAATAATCTTGTTTCCAATTAGCTTGGTGTTAAGTATTCTCACTGCATTTTTGACATTTTTACTTGCCATAGGAACAACAATATTGTATTTGCTAATGCTTATGTGTGTCGTTGTTGGAGTTGTATCATTGTTTCAAAAGGATTTTTCAATAGGTATAGAAGCCTTGATTATTGGATTCTTGGTTAGTCCATATGGAATACCGATGGTTGGGGCAGCAGTTATAGCTTTTTTACAAGGGATTAATAAAGCGATAAAATCAGTTTAAATCAAGAATTGATAAATTAGAATTTGCAAGTGAGAATAAAGTTGAACAACGCTGGATCAACGGCGCATGACGATCGTTTCACATAGCTTTAACCTTTATTCGGACGTACAGAGAGCAGACGATATTGTCTTGAAGAATAAAACAAATCAATCTGTAAATCATACTGATAAATCAAAATAAATGATATGATTATTTTAAAATATAAAATAGAAAGGAGTAATTTTTATGTTAAAACCTTTGTTTGATAGAAATTGTGAATTGATAGGGTGGATAGAGCCAGGAAAACATATATTTAATTGCAACATGGACTGGATAGCTTATATATCAAGAGGTCATTCTTGGTCATCTGAAACAGGCAATTGGATAGGATCAGTAAACGAACTTGTTTGTCTTGATACTAGCGGAAAGGTTATTGCATGGAGTACAGGCTCAACTATTAGGGGATCTGCACGTCCTGCCAGACCTGCTCGCCCTGCCAGACCTGCTCGCCCTGCTAGACCTGCTCGCCCTGCTAGACCTGTAACACCTGTTGGAGGATGGTCAAATTTATCTATAAATGAATGGCTCAATCAATAATTTGTACTTAACATCAGCAAAAAGCGGTAAGTCTATAAGGTTTACCGTTTATCAGGAATAGTAAAGTGTCCAATATGTGGAGCTGGAATGTTTGGGAACAAATCTATAAAATATAAAAAAGATGGGACGAAGTATAAAGACTTCTATTACTATGGCTGTAAACATAGACTTATGAATAGAGGATATAAATGCACCTATAACAAACAAATTAGAGAAGAATTGTTAGACGATGCCGTTACTGAGGTAATAATCAAGTTAGTAAGCAATCCAAAATTTGCGTCTATGATACAAGAAAAAATCAACATGAAGGTTGATACATCGGCTATTGAAAATGAGATAGATAATTACCAAAAAGAGCTGAGAAAAAGTCATTTAACAAAGTTTAAGCTCATTGAAGAAATAGATAACTTAGATGTTGATGATAAACATTATATGAGAAGAAAAACTGATTTGGATGATAGACTTTATCGTATGTACGATAAAATTGAGGAATTAGAAGAACAGTTAATAGAAGCTAAAGCAAAAAAAGAAACAATAGAAGCTGAGAAACTTACTGGCGATAATATATATAAGGTTTTGATTTATTTTGACAAACTTTATAAAGTCATGAACGATGTTGAACGCAGACAGTTAATAGAAGCACTCATTTCAGAAATTCAAATTTATGAAGAGAAGTAGCCTAATGGACAATGGCTAAAATCCATTACTTTTAAGCTACCTATCATTGATGAGGATCTAAATATAAGTTTGGACAATGATGAGCAAGTTGAGTGTGTGGTATTGATGTCAAAAGTACAGAAGTGAAAGGTTAGAAAAACTTAAAATCAAAGAAATCTAGGAATTGAAGCATATGAGTTTGATTTTAGGATTCTTCCTGTTAATGATTTATGAGAAATCATCCAGCGAAAAATTGTAGTATGCTTGAGTTACAAAATATGTAAACGGATGTATACCTTCTGCTACAAAGATTGCTCATATTGGGCTACTTTTTCAGACACTGAGAAACCAATTGATAGAAGAATTAAAAGTGGTAAATATATGAAGAAATCTTTGCAGCTGCACTTAATCATGAACTTGTAACAAAGTTTTTTAAAGAGTTTATGGAATTATATAATGGGATTTATTATTATACGAAGACAAATTTGAATTTATGTAAGAGGTTATGCAAAATGAATTATAAAGAGTTCGGAAAACAAAATAGTGATGTTATTATTCTATTGCACGGAGGCGGACTATCGTGGTGGAATCATCGCAAAGAAGCTGAAATGCTTCAAAATGATTTTCATGTCATTCTTCCAGTATTGGACGGGCATGCAGAAAGCGATAGGAATTTTACAACAATAGAGGACAATGCGAAAGAGATTATTTCCTTTATTGATGAAACATTTGACAGTTCTGTATTGTTAATAGGGGGATTATCTCTTGGAGGTCAGATTCTGCTTGAAATTATGTCTAGACGAGCAGATATTTGTGAATATGCAATCGTCGAAAGCGCTCTTGTTGTACCCTCAAAGATGATATACTCAATGATTAAACCGGTTTTTGGAAACTGCTATGGGCTGATTAAACATAAGTGGTTTTCTAAGTTACAATTCAAATTGCTTAAAATGAATCAAGAATTTTTTGATGATTATTACAGAGACACTTGCAAAATCACAAAGCAAAACATGATTGCTTTTTTACAGGCAAACTCTATGTATTCTATAAAAGATTCACTTAGCAATAGCAATGCGAAAGTGAGCATTTTTGTGGGAGGACAAGAAAATAGTTCAATGAAAAGCTCTGCGAAAACAATCAGTAAAATAATTGAGGATAGTTCTCTTAGAATTAAAGAAGGAATGTATCATGGTGAGTTTTCTATTAACCACCCTGTTGATTATGTAAAAGAAATATATGCTATTACAAAGTAGTGACAAATCCCATTTTGTCGAGCTAATACCTTTTAACGATAACCTTAAGCTATCGTTAAAAAGTTTATAGATATGTTCCCACATACGAACGCAACTACTTGACATACTTGGTGTTCACTCGTTCCATGTTGAGTGTGTGGTATTGCTGAAAAAAAGAACATAAAAGTAGAATGGAGAAATAGATGGATAGATTTTCAGAAAAAAGCCTTATTTCACTTGGAGATTATTATGTGTATGGACTTATAGATCCACGAAGTAAGCAAATTTTTTATATTGGAAAAGGTACTAAAAATAGGGTATTTAATCATGAAAAAGAAAGTTTGAGTAGTTCTGATAGTGAGAAGTTAAAGTTGAAGACTATTGCAGATATAAAGGAAGATGGGTTTGAGGTTGAAAAGATAATTATAAATTCAAACCTAAGTGAAGAAGAAGCATTTGCTGCAGAGGCATCACTTATTAATGCCTTTAATTATGTTAATAATGTAGGACTGATTAATATTGTAGCAGGACACCATTCTAAAGAGGCTTTATCAGTAGATGAATATGAAAGAATATATGGTGCTGTTTTATTGGACGAAAAAGACATTAGACATAAAATTCTTGTTATAAAAGTAAGTAAATTTTATAAAAAAGGTATGGACGAAAAGATATTATATGATACTGTTCGTGGTGTTTGGAGAGTATCAAAAGAAAAGGTTAAAAAAGTGGAGTATGTTTTCGGGGTATACAATTCTTTGATAGTTGCTGTATACAAGCCATCTGCTTGGTTTGTTTGTAAAGAGGCTAAGGATAGACTTCCAAAACAAAATAATGTTCTTACTCCGAAAACAGTAAATAGGTTATTTTTTGTAGATGAAAGATATGAGCAGGGGTTTCCACCTGATGAGAATCAATCATTCTATATTGATAAGTCTATAGCAGGATTTAAGCTAAATAAGTTAGCACAGAACCCTATTACATATCTTAACCCAAAGAAGTTATGATAAGAATTTTGTTTTAAGATAGAAAAAAGGAGATTAAGGATTATGTATAAATTAGTTAAAGCATCTAAAAAAGACATTCCAAGACTTATCAAATACAAAAAAGATATTATATATATGTATAGTAAAGATTTAGTAGAAGATGAAAGAAATAAGATAGATGAATATGTAATAACTAGTGCAAATGAAATGTTTGAAGATTATTATAATATTATTATTGATGATAAGATTATAGGAAGTATATTGCTAAAAGATATGCCACAAGGCAAATTAATAGATGAAATATACATAGAAAAAGAGTTTAGAAATAATGGTATTGGTACAGATATTATAAGAAAAATGCTAGAAAATAATAGAAATATATATTTATGGGTATATAAGGAAAATAAAAAAGCTATTTCACTATATAATAGGTTAGGGTTTATAATAGTAGATGAGACAGATTCTAGATATTATATGAAATATGATAAGTAAATATTTGTTTTATACTTTTAATTTTAAGGTTAAAATAATATAATGATTCAAGGCATTTTGAAAATATATAATAATAGAAAGGAAGAGATTATATGGGAGGATATCTATTAACAATACAAACAAGTATTTTGATTTTTCCGGTACTTGCATGTATAATTACAATGCCATATGTAATATGGATGTATAGAAAATATGGTTCAATTAATTTTATTAAGACAGTAATTATCTATTCATTTGTATTATATTTAGAAAGTTGTTTTTTACTTGTAAATTTACCATTACCAAATCCAGGTAGTGTTCATAATAATTATATTGATATGATAAATTTAATTCCATTTAAGTTTATTGGAGATTTTATAAGAGAGAGTCCATTAAGGATATTTAATATATCTACATATTTAAGTGCAGTAAAACATGGAACATTTTTTGTTCCAGCATTTAATATTTTGATGTTAATTCCTTTTGGAATATATCTTAGATATTACTTTAAATTTAGCTTAAAAAAGACAATCTTATTTACAGCACTTTTGAGTTTATTTTTTGAATTAGTACAATTATCAGGATTATTTTTTATTTACAATGGGCCATATCGTTTATGTGATATAGATGATATAATACAAAATACTTTAGGAGGAATAATAGGGTATCTTATTGCAGGACTTTTATGTAAAATTTTACCAACAAGAGAAGAAATAGATAATAGGGCAATAGAGAAAGGTAAAAAGGTTCCTGGAATTAGAAAAGTAATAGCTTTTTTGATAGATTTATTTTTGATTAAAGTAATTAGTCTGATTATTAGAATATTTGTTCCTCTTGATTCTATATTTGTTTTTATACTATATTTTACAGTATTACCTAGAAGAACTGGTAATACATTAGGAACAAAATTCTTGAAATTTCATCTTGAAATGGAAAATAGGAATTATCTAAAACTTCTTATACGTAGTTTAGGAATGATAACATATATATATGTATTTCCATGGTTTGTAATAAATATGATGAATAAAGTTAATGAAAATATTAATACATTAGATTTAGCGGCAGTCTTTTTTATAGTATTTATGATATTTGTAATATATATTATTGTTACAATATATATAATATTAGCTAATAGGAGTTGGCCTTTTGATAAAATATTTAATATGACATATGTTAGTGATATTAAACCAATAGGTCAAAAAGATAAAGAATAAAAGATAAGAATAAGTATAAGTGTTAAGAATAAATGTATGATATATAAATTGGAAATATGGGAGCAGTTTTACTACTCCCATATTGTATGTTGTGCCCCAATTCTATACCTATATGGTAAATTATCTGGAGTAAAATCTATTTCAATATGATAAGATTTCCAAAGCATATATCCAGCTGTTTGAAGTCTCAGAATAAATGAAGATATATTTTTTGTTTCACGATAGTCTGCAGGTTTTAATGAAAAAACATCTATAAGATCTTTTGTTTTAAAATCTGTTATTGTAAGTGATGAAAGGGGGATATTATTAAATTTGATTTGTGATAAATTATTGGTATCTGCTTTAATTTCATAAAATGTTATAATACAATCTTTAAGATTATCAACATCTTTCCAAATAGGTGTAATACACATATGACCATATGATTTATCTTCATAAATCAGTTCTACAAATTCACCATAATAGAAATGGTCATCACGCTTATTTCTAATTTGACTATTTTGTGCTTTATCTTTAAATGTAAATCCTTTATCTAATAGATATGATGCTTTAGTTTTACCAATTGTAATATTTGTATCTCGTATTTGTATATTAATAGGTTTTTCTGGAAAACCAAACATAGATATAGTAAGTGTGAGGAAAAAAGAAGTATAAAAAACAGCACCAATTACAGCTTTTGTAGGAGAATATATCTTAAAATGGTTATCATTTTTAGATATTATAAGAATAATACCTTTAATAATATCTGATATAATCATCGTTATAATAACAATAACAAATTGAGATTTTAAACAAGTAAATATTGATTTTGATAAGTTTGAGGTTTTGATATATGTATATATTAAAACACTAATATTTGCTATGATAGTAAGGATGATAAAGAGATTTGCTTCATTAAGTGAGTAGATATTTGTAATATCATCATATTTGACAATATTTCTCCTTCTAACACTTTGGCCAAACTTATATATCCAATTAGGTACTTCTTTGCCGATTCTTTACAGCAATAATAAGTTTAATATATATGTATATAGTAAATATACATGATATTAATAAAAAAGAACAAAAAAACAATGTAGGGACAAAAAATTTCATAAAATCCTCTTTCTATAATGAATTTATACATAATAGTATATGTATAAATTATATCATTACAAATATATTAAGGCAAAAAGAGAGAATATAAGAAATATAATGAAATATTAATTAAAGAAGAGGAAAATAGAAGTTTAAAATATAATTTGAAAATGATAAAATAATATTGTAGAAATTAATTATATATTTGTATAAGAAAGGAATAATATTATGAAAAGAAATATAGCAAAATTACTTTGGAAGTTAATGGTAATAATTTTTATACTAATAGTAGTATCAGCACCTGTTTTGTTTATAGGAAAGATATTACCATATTATTCATATCCTCAAACAGAGGCTAAAATTGTAAGTGTACATAATTATCAAAAAAGTAATAATAATTATAAGCAAGAAATAGAATATGGAAGTAGTATCAAACTAGAATATATGGTAAATGGTAAGAAAATTAATGGATGGTTAGAATATAGTACGAATTCTATTCGTAAAGAAGGGGATATCATAAGAATCGCATATAACCCAGATAATCCATTACAATGTAGGATGGTAAATGAAAAAGGGGATATTTTGATGGTAGTATTATTGGTTGCAATAATTATATATATTTTATGGATTTGTATAAAAATATCTAGAAAAAATAAAAATGATGATTGAGGATAAAAATGTGCAAAGAATGTTATTCAGATAATAATAGGATAAATCCATTGTTAAATCCTATAGAATGTTTAGAAAATCATACACAATATATTTGTGGAACTTGTGGTAGGTGTATTTGCATAGAATGTGATAAAAAAAGAGGATTACAAAGATGGAACTTTTCATTTAAATCACTTGAAATTGCTAAATTATATTTAAGAACAGCAGATTATACAATGAAAAAAGTATGTGATATATATGAAATTAAAGATAAAAATAATAGGAAAACATATAAGATATTTAAAGAAGAATAAAAATAAGATATGTGAAAAAATGAATCCTATTTTTAAAGTAGAAGAATATATAGAATATCCTAATACAAAAGTAAAAAGATTGAGTAAAGTAGAAATAGAAAAATATATGGAAGAAAGATAAAAAGAAAAAAATAATAAGTAAGTGAGGTAAAAGGTGGCATTTGATTTTAAGAAAGAATATAAGAAGATATATATGCCTAAAAAAGAGCCAGAAATAATTAATATACCTAAAATGAAATATATTGCAGTAAGAGGAAAAGGTAATCCAAATGATGAAAAACGGTGAATACAAAAAAGCAATAGAATTGTTATATGGTATAGCATATACAATAAAAATGAGCAAAAAAACTGACTATAATATAGAAGGATATTTTGATTTTGTAGTACCACCGCTCGAAGGCTTTTGGTGGCAAGATGGAATAATAGGTGTAGATTATAATAATAAGGAAAAGTTTTCTTGGATTTCTATTATAAGAATGCCTGATTTTGTTAAAGAAAAAGATTTAAATTGGGCAAAGCAAATTGCAGAAAAGAAGAAAAAGAAAGATTTTTCAAAAGTTGAATTATTAGAATATGATGAAGGATTATGTGTTCAATGTATGCATATAGGATCATATAATGATGAACCTAAAACAGTAGAAAAAATGCATGAATATATTGAAAAAGAAGGATATATTTTAGATATTACAGATACTAGATATCATCATGAAATATACTTAAGTGATGTTAGAAAAGTATCTGAAGATAAGTTAAAAACAGTTATAAGACACCCTATTAAGAAGAGAAAAGAGATATAATATAAAAAGTTGAAGAAGAAAAGAGGAAATAAATATGAAACAAAAATATGATTTAATAGTAATAGGATTTGGAAAAGCAGGAAAAACACTTGCAGCAAAATTATCAAAGATGGGAAAAAGTGTAGTATTAATAGAAAAAGATGAAAATATGTATGGAGGTACATGTATAAATGTACGGATGTATTCCATCAAAAAGACTTGTAACAGATTCTATAAGTGTACCAAAAGGTGATTTTAAGGTAAAGGAAGAATATTATAATAATGTTATAGAAGAAAAGAAAAAACTTACAGGAGCACTTAGAAAAGCAAATTATGATAAACTTATAGAAGCAGGAGTAGAAATTATACTTCGGAGAAGCATCTTTTGTTGATAAAAACCATATTAAGG
This sequence comes from uncultured Clostridium sp., assembly GCA_938045355.1. Next base: position 19,528 of record CALIMU010000064.1, read on the forward strand.
TAACAGGAAAAGAAGAAATGATTCTTGAAGGAGAAAATATTATTATAAACACTGGGGGAAGACCAGTTATACCAAATATTAGAGGAATAGAAAATAATAAGAGTATTTTTCTTTCAGAAGATATAATGAATTTAGAAAAATTACCTAAAACATTAACAATAATAGGTGGAGGATATATTGGACTTGAGTTTGCAACAATATATTCTAGTTTTGGAAGTGATGTTACAATTATTCAAAATGAAGAAGAATTTTTACCAAGAGAAGATGAAGATATTGTAAATGCTATTAGAAAAACATTAGAAGAAAAAGGAATAAAGATTATAACAGGGGCAAACATAACAGAAATAGAAAATTCTACTGTTATATATAATATAGGAGAAAAAGAAAGCAAATTAGAATCTGATATAATACTTCTTGCAACAGGAAGAAGACCAAATACAGATAATTTATGTGTCGAAAATGCAGGAATAGTTTTAAATGAAAGAGGTGGAATAAAGACAGATGATCATTTAAGAACAGATGCAGAAAATATATGGGCAGCAGGTGATGTTTGTGGAAAATTACAATTTACATATATATCATTAGATGATAGTAGAATTATATTAGATGATATGAATGGAAATAGGGTTCGTACAATAAACAATAGAGGAGCATTTTCATATAGTGTGTTTATACAACCAACATTTTCACGTGTAGGGATGAATGAAAAAGAAGCTATGATGAATAATATAAAATATCGTGTAGTAAAACTTCCTGTAATGGCAATTCCAAAAGCAAAAGTTATTAGAAAAACAGAAGGAATGTTAAAAGCTTTAATTAAAGAAGATGGAACAATTTTAGGGGCAGAGCTTTTCTGTGAAGAATCACATGAAATGATAAACTTTATGAAACTTGCAATAGATAATAACATAAAAGCAGATGTTATAAAAAACTTTATATTTACACATCCAACAATGTCAGAAAGCTTAAATGACTTGTTTTCAATGTGATTAGTAGCAAGTAAAATAAATATTTGCAAAATAATAAGAGGGGAAAATAGTAAAATTCAAAAAAGTTTTACTATTTTTTATTATTTCATATAGATTTCACAAAAGTAGAGTATTATATATTCAAGAAGGAGGAACATGATGCTAAAAAATGCGTTTTTATATATTATTAGAAAAAAAACAAAATTTATAATAGTATTAACACTTTTTATAGTTATACTTGTAAGTATATATTCTTGTTTAGCTATAAATAAGTATAATGGTAAGATAGAAGAAATTATGTACAAATCTTCTAATTCATCATTTTTAATAACAGAAAATAATGAAGGAGTTATTAATCTTAAAGATATAGAAAAAATAAAAGATATTTCTGGAATTGAAAAATATAATTATATATATGAAACAATAGCAAAACTTAAAGATAAAGATGTATATAATGAAAATAAGAAAATTGAAATAAGTGATTTAAACCCAGAATATAAGAATGTTTTGAAAATTTATGGTGTAATAAATTCAGAATTAAATAATGAATTTTTAAGTGAAGTATTTAAACTTGTAAAAGGTAGACATATAGCAAAAGATGATGTTAATAAGGTTATGGTACATGAAGATTTAGCTAGACAAAATAAATATAATATTGGAGATAAGATAAAGTTAAATCAATTAAATCCATATAGTGCTAAGAAAAATGAAAAAAATAATGATAAAAAAGAAAATACAATTGAATATGAAATTGTAGGTATTTTTTCGGGTAGAAAACAAGAAAAATATACAGGACTTTCTTCAGATTATAGTGAAAATATGGTATTCACAGATTATAATTCAACACAAAAAGCAAATACAGAAAAACAAGTAAATAAATCAGTATATTTTGTTAAAAATCCAAAAGAAATGGATAAGATTATTGAAAAAGCAAAAACAAATAAAATAGACTGGAATAATATTAGCTTAGAAAAAAATACAAAAGCATTTGATGAAAGCATAAGTAGTATAAGTTCAATAAAAGGTATTATAAGAATAATGACATATTCTATAATACTACGGTGGTATTGTAATACTTTCAATGATATTAATATTATGGATAAGAGAAAGAATACATGAAATAGGTATATTACTTTCAATAGGTGTTAATAGATATAAGATAATAATTCAGTTTATAGCAGAACTTTTCTATATATCTATTCCAAGTGTAATATTATCATTTATAATAGGAAATGGATTAGCAAATAAGATATTAAGTGAAATGATATCAAGAGAAGCTATAGTAGGTAGTGCAAATAGTACAAAAATGGGATTATTTAGTATGGAAAATATTATTACAATGTCACAAAGTTATGGAATATTGATATTAATAATAATATTATCAGTATTATTTACATTAGGAATATTACTTATGAAAAAACCTAAGAAAATATTATCAAAAATGAGTTAAGTTAAAGTTAAAATTAAAATTAGTTTATTTAAATTAAATAGAAAAAATAGAATGAATGAAATAAGAAAATAATTAATAATGAATAACA
>CALIMU010000065.1 GCA_938045355.1 uncultured Clostridium sp.
ATCAGATCTTGTATTTGATTCCATATTCTTAATATTATTTATAACTTTTTGTTTATCAATATTCCTATTTTTATTAACTCCTTCTTTTTCTATAATTATATTTTCTTCTAATAATTTCTTTATATTTATATTATATTTTTGTTCTAATTTTGGTATTTCATTTTCTATAAATTGTTTAGGAGTTAACTGTCTTCCATCTCTCATTATTATATTTTTGTCTTTGGGTAATTCTTTTACTACTGCTCTAATATATCTTTCATATTCTATCTCATCATGTCCTTTAGCAAATCCTGCAAATTTTATTTTTTTATTTAAAAACTGTGGATCAATTGTTTCTAAAATTTCATTTGTCTTATCCTCATTAAATAGCTTATCTCTCTTATCAATATCAAAACAAAACTTTTCTGAATCAATTCCATTTGCTAATCCTTCTTCTTTTATTCCATTCCTAACTTTTTCTAAAAAGCTCGGATCTTTTTTTAATATTTTTTTAGATAATGGTCTAAAAGCTCTTTGAATCATTTGAGAATCCACCTCTATATTAATACCATCTATATTAAATTCTTTAACTCCATCAAACCTTCCTTCAAGAATCTCACTTTTATTTTTTGCTATATCATTTTCTAATTTTTTTAATAGCTTTTCTTGAAATTCAGGTTCATAAACCGATTTATACATTCTATATTTATCTTTTATATCATCAGATATTTGTTTAGTTAAATATTCATTAAGTCCTGAATCTTCCTTTGTAAGTTCTTTATTTTCTCTTATCCATTTCATCGTTTCTTTTGATATTGCATTTTGTATAATTCCTGATCTTACACTATTAAAAGATTTTGTATGTTTACCGTTTTCATCTAGAGATGGTTCTGATCCATACCCAATCCATCCATCTATTTTTCCTGTAAGCATAGGTGGAGTCTGAGCTCTTTTTACTATTTCTGGCTCTTCCTTTTTTATTTCTTCTAAAATCTCTATATAATCTGATAATTTTCTATCATCTGAATATATTACAATCGTATCATCTCTATCTCCTTTTTCTGCAAATTTAAAAAGATAGTCTAATTCTCTTTCCTTACATTTATTTCTAAATAATTCCATCACCTTATATGTATCAATATTTTCAGTATTCAAATATAATCTATGATCAACAGTAAAGTTTTTAGGTTTACTTGCATTAATACTATTATACCTGATATATGTCCAAGTATCCTCTGGGAAAAAAGCTGCATAATTTTGATATATATCTGTTAATTCTGTCTTCTTTGAGTCTTTATCCAATTTATCTAATTTATTTAATCTCTTATATACCTTTAGATTTTCTTTAAAATCCTTTATATCTGGAATATTTTTTATACATTCTCTTAATCTAGCAAAATTTTGATTATTATAACTTTTAATATCTTCATCAGATATATTTTTTGTAATATCATTTTTCCATTCATTAAATATCTCAGATACAAACTTATCTTTATCTTTAACATTAATCCCTGTATATTTCTTTTGATCACGATAAACTTCTGTTAATTTTTTATAATATTGTTTAGTTCCTAATTCATCTGAATATCCTTCAATTAATTTTTTTATCACTTCATCATCATTAAGTGGATTTTCTATTTTTTCATATATCTCTTGATAATCTTTCATATTTTCCCCTTTGTACTATTTACTATATTTCTTTTTCGTCAATGCTTTTTAAATTTCCTTTACTTGTTACATGCCAAAACGACTATTCTTTTAAATATTCATCTTTAAGCTTACTATATTTTATGGTTGTTCCTCTTTTCTTGTATAATCATATATATACACATATATTCATAATACTATTTTTCATTTATTATTAAAACAAATATATTTTATATAATTATATTTTTAATAAGTTTGTTACAATTAAAAGAATAATAAGAAGAAATAATATATATAAAAAAGAAGAAACTAAGCTATGTCCTTAAGTTTCCTCTTTATCTTAGATAATATATTATCTATATTATTCTATATTCCATGTAGTCTTTCTACTTAAATCAATATAATCATCATATTTTAAACTTTCATTTATATATACATTAAGTCTACTTCTACCAAGTGATGATACATTAATTGTTAATTCTGTTTCTGTTTTTTCTACTTCTTTTTCTTCAATCTTCTTATCATCAAGTTCTACTTTTACTTTAACCTTAGTAGATGGTGTTGGTGTACTTCCTGGTGTTGATGGTGTAGACGGAGTTGATGGTGTAGTTGATGTTCCTGTCATTTTTGCAACATTTATAACTATCTTACCTTTTATAAGTTCTGGAACTTTATTTACAAATATCTTAACTTCCGTTCCTTCTTTTACAGTTGTTCCTGCTGTTGGTGTTGAGAGTGTAACAATACCATTAGATTTATATTCAACATATGTTTCTTGTTCTGTAACCTTTAAATTAAGTGCTTGTAATTTTCTTATTGCTTCTTCTCTCTTTAAATCTTCAAGTTTTGGTATTACCACATCTTTTCTAGATGTACCTTTACTTACATATATTTTTATAGCATCTTTTTTAGGCATTTCACCTTGATCATTTTTAGTATATTCAAGTTTCAAAAGTTTTCCTTTTTCTACTTCTTCACTATGTTCTTCTACTACTTCATATTTAATTCCAGCTTCATCTAAAGCTTTCTTTATATCATCTACCGATTTCTTTTCAAGCTCATCTGGAACTTTAACCATTTCTAAACCTTTACTTACATAAACTTTTATTGTACTTCCTGTTTTTATCATATAATTTGGTTGGAATTTAGGATCTTGTTTTATAACTTCACCTTTTGGCACTTCTTCACTATATTCTTCTATTATTTCATATTTAAACTTAAGTTTGTCTAAAAGTGCTATTGCTTCATCTTTTGTAAGTCTTTTTTCATCTTGAGCACCTGCTAAGTTTGGTATATATGCTTCTTTTTGTCTATCTTGATTAAGTAAAAATATAGTTCCTGATACTATTATAATCAATACTATTATTGCCGCTACCCCAAGCATAACCCATTTAAGCCATGGTTTTTGTTCAAACAATGTTTTTTTCTTATTTTTTTCATCTTCTCTTCTTCTATTTTTAACAATTGGTATACTTTTTGTCATTTGACTTACTATACCTTCTTGATTAAATACTGAAAAATCTGTTTCAGGATGTTTTGATAATATTTCTAGATCTTGTAATAATTCATTTGCACTATTATATCTTTCTTCCTTATCTTTTTTCATTGCTTTTAATATTATATAGTTAAGCCCTTCAGGTATTTCAGGATTTATGCTTATAGGTTCAATTGGTTTTTCTTGAACTTGTTTAAGTGCAACAGATACTGGTGTATCTGCATCAAATGGTACTCTTCCTGTTACCATTTCATACATAACAATACCTATTGAATATATATCTGATTTTGCATCTGTTATTGTACCTTTAGCATGTTCTGGTGAAAAATAATGAACAGATCCTATTGTACTTCCAAATGCTGTCATTGTTGCATTTGTAACTGCTTTTGCTATACCAAAGTCTGTTACTTTAACTGTAAAATCATCTGATATTATAATATTATGTGGTTTTATATCTCTATGTACAATCCCATTTTTATGTGCCATTTCTAATGCTGAAGATATTTGTTTTGCAATATCTACTGCAACTTTCCATGGAATTCTACCTTCTTCTTCTATAATTTCTTTTAATGTTTTACCTTTTATAAGTTCCATAACAATATAATACATTCCGGTCACTTATACCAACATCATATACTGAAACAATATTTGGATGTGTAAGTGATGCTGCAGCTTGTGCTTCTGAATTAAAACGTTTTATAAATTCTGAATCTGTTGTAAATTCGTCTTTAAGTACTTTTACTGCTACTTCTCTATTTAGTACATGGCATTTTGCTCTATATACTGTAGCCATACCACCTACTCCTATTTTTTCTAGAATTTCATATCTATTTTCTAACATTTTCCCTTGTAAATTCATATTTCTCCTATTTTTTTATAACAACAACTGTTATATTATCCATTCCTCCATTTTTATTAGCTTCATCTGTCAATTTTTTAGAAACATCTCCTTCTTCTTTAAGAATTTCTTTTATTCTTTCTTCTGAAACCATATTTGTAAGACCATCTGTACACATAAGTATAGTATCACCATCTTTGAATTTTTTATGTATTACATCTGGTTCTACAAGTTTAGAATTACCAATACCTTTTGTTACCATATTTTTATCAGGATGTTTAACTGCTTCTTCTCTTGTTATCTTACCATCTTCTATCAAATTCTCTATATAACTATGATCTTTTGTAAGCTTTTTCAAGACATCTTTTCTAAGTCTATATATCCTACTATCTCCTGCATGTCCTATATATATATCATCATTAATAATAAGCAATATCTCCAGAGTTGCCCCCATATACTTATATCTTTCATCTTCTTTAGATTTTTCATATACTATCATATTCGCATATTCTATTGCTCCATTTACAAGCTTTTGAATATCTTCCTTATTATTAAATGTTATTTCATAATTATTTAAAATATAACTTTTAGCTGCTGCAGTACCGAAGTCTACTTGCTATTTCTCCTCCGTTATATCCACCCATTCCATCTGAAACTATATATATGTCTATTCCTATATCATCTTCTGCTATATAATATGTATCTTCATTGATACTTCTTACTTTACCTATCTCTGAATTTGCAAATACTTCCATCTTCTTCCTTCTTATATTCCCTTATATAATAATATATTTATCATATTTTATCAATATTTTTCTTTCTAAGTTGTCCGACATGCTGCATCTATATCTTCTCCGAAGCTTTCTTCTTACTGTTGCAACTATTCCATGATCATTTAAATAGTCTCTAAATTTAATTACATTTTCGTTACTTGTTTTTTTAAATGTTCTTTCTTCTATTTCATTTATAGGTATTAAGTTTACATGTGATTTTATATTCCTTATAAGTCCTACTAATCTTTCTGCATCTTTTATACTATCATTTAAGCCTTTTATAAGGGCATATTCAAAAGATATTCTTTTTCCTGTTTCTTCTTCATAATACTTACAAGCAGATAAAAGATCTTTTATATTATATTTCCTATTTACCGGCATTATTTTGCTTCTTGTTTCATCATCTGTATAATGAAGTGATACTGAAAGTGTACACGAAAACTTAAGTTTTGCAAGATCCCTTATCTTATCTGCTATTCCACATGTTGATATACTAATATGTCTTGCACCAATATTTAATCCGAAATGGATCATTTATAATCATAAGTGCATTTACAACATTTTCAAAATTATCAAGAGGTTCTCCAATTCCCATAAATACAACATTTGATATTCTAATATTTTCTTCTTTTTCTAATACTTGTATTTGTGAAACAATTTCTCCTGTAGTAAGATTTCCTTCAAACTTTGTTTTAGTTGATGCACAAAATTCACAACCCATCTTACAGCCTTTTTGTGTTGATACACATATTGTATATCCGGTAATTATAATTCATAAGAACTGATTCTATTGCACCACCTGTTGGAAGTTTGATTAAATATTTTTTTGTACCATCTACAGATACTTGTTTTTTTAATATTTCTAAATTATCAATATAATAATTTTCATTAAGTTTTGCTATAAGTTCTTTAGAAAGATTTGTCATTTCTTCAAACTTTTCCGCTCTTTTCCTATATAGCCATTCATATATTTGTTTTGCCCTATATTTCTTTTCATTTAAATTTTCTACAACTTCTTTTTCTAGATCATCATATTTAAATGATTTTATACTCTTTTTATCCATCTTTCTCCTATTTTTTGCCTTCTACTTTTAACTTAAAAAATGTTACTTCGCTTGGATTAAATAATCTTATAGGTATATTAGTATTACCTATACCTCTTGAAATTAATACTCCAGTTCTTCCATTTTTACTATATTTTATCCCTGCTGTATACTTAGGGAAAAAACCTTGGTTTACTGATACAAATCCTATATTTAGAAATGGGATTCTAAATTGACCACCATGTGCATGTCCTGTAAATGCAAAATCAACATTTCCGAAGCTCTCCATAAGCATCTACATATTCTGCCCTATGTGCAAGTAATAATGTTATGTTTTCATCTTCTGGATTTTCTATTGCCTTCATAGATTCATTTAATATCACTGTATTTAATTCTGTATATCTATCTTTTGACATTATAATTACAGGTAAAGGTCTTTTATCATTTCCTATTAAATGTTCATATTTTGTTCCTTTTTTTATAAAATTTGGATAATGTTCTTGGAAATCTTTAAATCCCATTATTCTTAATTTTACTCCATTAACCTCAATTTCATCTTTTTCATCTTTTAAATAATGTATACCAAGATTTTGAATTTCTTGCCAAAACTTTGCTACCATTTCATTTTTTTCTTTACTACTACACATTTTCATTCTTGCTTCATGATTACCAACGATATAATATATTTTATTACCAGGTACAACTTCTGCAAGTCTTTTCATAAATGATATGCTAAAATCTAATTCATTCTTATAAAAATCCATAAAATCACCTGTACATAGAACTATATCTGGATTATTCTTTTTTATTATATCAATAACTTTTTGATCTTTTCCATAATCATTACAATCATGTAAGTCTGATATATGACATATACTTATTTCTTTATCTTCTTTACTACCATCTTTTGTACCTATACTTCTTGTTATTCTTGTTATTGAAACTCTTCTATTATCCCATATATTATATACAATAGTAAAAACTATTAATAATATAATTATTGCTAAAACTATATATATTATTTCCATCTTTCCTCCTAATTACCATAATAATAAATATACATTAATAATACTAAACTACTAGATTATAGCAATATTTGTTAGTATATATTAATGTATAATGTTTTTCAAATATCTTATTTTTTCTAATTTTTTGAAGTCTTTCTTGCTAATATAACATATCTTTGTTGTGAATCATCACTACATGTAGATAATGATACTTCTGTTTCCCCTTTAGTATCTCTTCTCATATATGTAGCATCATTAGGTGTTGTACTAAACCCTTTATATATCGTATATTCTACTTCTCTTCCTGTATTATCTTTTATATATATCTTATCTCCAACCTTTAATGTATGGTTTTTTGAGAAAAACATATTACTCCTATAATTATGTCCAAGTATTGTTGTATTTCCTGGTTCATTAATACCATTTTGAGTATCAAGCATTGCTGTTGCAATTTCAAGTGAACGTTTACTTAATGGAAACAATATTGGATATTGTACCTTAGTTTTAGGTATTCTTATAGTTCCTACAACATCATAATTTTCCATTTTTATTCTTGAAGTTCTTCCTTTTGTTGTATCACTTGTTGTTCCTCCTATAGAAATAGGATCTGCTTTATTATCTAAACCATTTCTTTCATTTGCTAAATTTAATTTTTTTTCATTAAATTCTTTGAATTTATCTTGTGCATTTTTTTCTGTTGAATCATCATTCATCTTTGTTATAATAAAAAATACTGCTGTTACTACAATTAATAATATTGTTATAACTATCATTACTGTAAGTATTATGCTATTTCTTTTTTCTTTCTTTTCATCTATTTCATCATACATACTTTTATTTTCCTCTCAATTCTTATTATTTATATTCATATATAATATTATACTTTATATTATAACATATTTCTTCTTTTTTTGCAGTTATTTACCATCTTGTAATAATAATATAAAAAAGAACCAACTTTTATTGTTGGTCCTTTTTCCGTGTCTTATACCCGAGAAAAACTTTCAAGCTTCTCTTTTGCTTTTTTCAATTGTTTGTTTTTCTTGTTAATAGAAGAATTTATTTCTTCTATCTCTTTAGCTATTATAGGTGTTATTCTTTTGCTTCTAAGCAATATTGATTTTCTTTCAGTTTTTTTACTTACTGAAACCTCCAATGCTTTTATTGCATTAATTAAATCCTTATGCTCTTTTTGTTTCTTTGTTAACATCTTTCATCACTCCTATTGATATTGTTTAATTTCTAATATTGCTACAGTTTCTGCTAACTCTCTCTTCAAATACGAAGGAGCTTCTATATATTTTTCCATTTCTTTTTGTAGCTTTTGAATTTTTCTCAAATTCCTTAAATCTCCGATAATCTTTTTCTGTTGATTCAAAATGTTATTACCATCCTTTCTACAGTATTTACTGCTAAAATTAATTTAATGTTTTGTTAACATAATTAAATTATACACTACTTTTAAATATTTTGCAAGCATTTATCTATTATTCTTTATTATTTAGGATATTATATAACATCTTCTATATTTTCATATTTACCAGTATCATTATTTTTTACTCTTACAACTCCATTGATCTTATTTGTATTATTAAATCCTGATACTGCTTTTAACATTGTCTTTTTAGATATTTTTTCAAGTTCTCTAGAACCATATTGTAAGAACTCAACTCCATATATACCATCTTCTTTATCTTTTGTTAAGTAAAATAGATATGTTTTTCCTTCTTCTAAAAGAACATCATTTTGTGGTACATATTCTACATATTCTTTTTCTTCCTCTTCTTCAGTCATCTTCATTTCTGGATTATTCTTGATCTTTTCTCTTAATGTCTTACTTCCTTTAAGATATTCCTTATATTTCATTCTTCCACCAAGTTTTTTTATTATTACTGATTTTTCTTTTAAATCTCCTTTTAAAACATCTAATATTTCTAATTCTGCTTTTGTAATTATATGTGTTTCTTCTTTACCATCTTTATTTACATTGCTACTACTTATAATCTTTTTAACTTTTCCAATTACTATATTACAATCTACTTTTCTTCTAACTTCTCTTTTACTTATATCTTCTGATAATGTAAAAAATGAACTATATTTAATACTGTCATTAACTGGTTCTTTTGCCTTTTCGTTTAATATTTCATCATCTTCTTCTTTTTCTGTAATTTCTTTTCCCTGTCTTATAATATTATCATTATTTTTCTTTATA
>CALIMU010000066.1 GCA_938045355.1 uncultured Clostridium sp.
CCATGAATATTTTTTTATATTATAAATATATTTTTTAATTTTTTTATTCATATTTTTCTCCTTTCTATAATCTTCCTAAACTCTTAAATACATCTCTTACTATTGTATCAAAATACATAGCATCTTCCAAATCCTCTTCTTTTTCTGGATCTAATTTATTTGCATCTTCTAATAAATCTACCTTTTTAAGCCTTTCTTCAGCCTTTGGTAATTCTGATACTACATCTGAATATCTTCCAAGCGGATCATCTTTCTTCTCAGAAATAATCTTATCATTTACTCTCTTAGTCATTTCATCAAATGCATGCATCATTTCTATCAATTCTTTTTCTTTATATTTTATAACAAATTCTTTTACTTTTTCATTCATTCCTTTTGTTATTATAGTTTTCTTTTCTTCTAACTCATCTTGCATCCTCAATATTATTTCTTCAGATATTGATGCTGTATCTCCTAATGTTTTCTTTAAATATTGATTTAATTCTTTCTTTGCTTTTTCAAATTCTTCTGTTACTTCTTTTTCTCTATTTTTTAATGTTTCGAAATATGCTTTTTGATTAGTTTTCCCTTCTTCTGTTTCTGATGATAATTTTGTTCCTGTTAAATTTTCTAAATCTTTAAGTACTTGTGCATTTTGATTTGCAAATTTTTCTACTGTTTTATCATATTGTTCTTTTATTTGTTCTTTTCCTTTTTCTGTTCTTCCTTGAATTATTCCTGGTATAATTTGTCCTTCACTTTTTGCTTTTCTCATTTCTACTAAATTATCATAATTTTCAAGTGTTCTCTTTGTAGCTTTTTGTGCAACAGCTCCTACCTCAATCGCATCCATATTTTTAAGACCTGCTGTAACTGCAGTTGTTGCAAATGCAGTTGTTGCTGCAACAGTACCTCTAGCAAATGCTTTCAATGTTTTCTTAACAAATGGCTTTTTATTAAATACTTTTTCTTGTTTTGATTGTATGTCATTAAATTTCTTTCTTTCTTTAACAGCATCTTCTGCACTAAAATTAGATTTAGTTTTATTAACTGTTTTCTTGAAATCATCCATCTTCTTTCTCTCAGCTTCTGAAACAACCCTTTTTTGAGTTTTATCTTTATCTGAATTTTCCGTACCATTTGACTTATTATTTGTTGTTTTATTTGAAGTTTTTGTAGCAGATTCTTTTTCTTTTACTTTATCCATACCTCTATCAAGTTTATCATTTATAGCCTTAGTATCTTTATAATCATTTCTGGCCTTTATAGCTTTATTAACAGTTTTTGTAACTTTATCTACAACAAGCATTGTAGCTGCTGCAGAACTTTGTACACCTTCTCCTTTTAGTCCAAATATCTTCTTAAGTAATGCTTCACCTTTGAAGAAGAATAACATTCCAAACACTGTAAGAACTCCCATTTCTATAAAGTTTGAGATTTCTGTTGGCCTTATAAGCCATTCTGTATTTGCATTTCCTGTAACTAGTGGAAAAATTAATGCAACATATATGAATACATGGAAAAGTTGTATAAATACTGTATGTAAAAATTTATTTGTCCAAAACTCTAAAGTTTGAGATTTATTATCATCAAGCATATCAAGTGAATATGTAGCTGTTATAAGTGGTGCTACCATCATTAGAAATGAAATAACTATAAATCTTTTAAGATAATAGAAATAAAAGAATACAGTCTGAGCCAATATTGATATATATATAAATGTTGCTGTAATTCCACCAAACCCTTGATTTGCTAAAGCATTTTTTAGCATTTCATTTGTTATTCCTTTAAATACTGTAGTTTGAGAATTATTTAGCCCTGCTCTTACTGCTCCAACTAGTGCATTATTTATAGCAATTACCACAAACATAAAGAATAATACTCCAAACATTATTCCTATTCCTTTAACCCAGTTCACTAAAATCATTTTCGTTTCAGCTTTATCTTGTGCTAAACTTTTAGTCATAAATCTAATTACAGTTATCAATAATACAAATAATTGTATTACTACTGCAATAATCATTATTATTCTAACTGAAGATGCAATAGCCCCCATAAAACTTGAATAATTTCCTGCATTTTGTGGATTAAAGTCAAGATTTATAAGTGGTAAATCATTAAATAATATATTATCTAATGTAAGTACTCCTTTCCCACTTATAGTAAAACCTATAATCCATGATAATGCTGTCATTACAATTAAAAGTACTATTTTTATAACAGATAACACTAACATTGGGAATGCTCCAATAAGGCCATCCAAAAAGTTTATAGTTTTACTTACATTTTCATTTGTTGATCCAGAACCAGATGCAGTATTTGCAAATGATTTTACATATAGAGATATTAAAAGAAATGCTAATATAGATATAATTATAACTATACTAATTTGTATTTTTCTTTTTTTATTAATATTTATTTTCCTAATTATATTCATATTAGCCCCTTTCTCTATTTAGTATCTGTTTTCTTCTGCTCTCCTTCTGTTTGGTTCGCTGTTTTTACTACTTCTTCTCTTCTTCTATCAATTTTTGTTTTCTTCTTATTTGCTTTATTATATGCTTTCAAAATCTTCTTATGTGTTTTTTCTTTATATTTTTCATTTCCTTTATCAAAGAAATATTGTGCAAGATCACTTTCAGATACTCCTTGCTTACCTAAATTTGCATTTGCTGTATTATATAATTTAATATTTTCTATAATTCTATCTTGTTCAATATATGATTTTACCCTATTTTTCTTAAGAGCTTTTAAATCTCCAATTGTTAATTCTTCTATTGTCTTATTTTTTAATTCTTCCACTTTTTTCTTTTCTTCTGTAGTAGCACTTTCTGCTACATAATTTACAGAATTTTCTATTTCATTTTTTCTGCTTATAATTTCATCATTATACATATTTGCTATTTGTTGTTTAGCAATATTTTGAATATCATCTATCTGTTCTTTAGAAAATACATTTATATTATTTCCTTCAATAATGTTCTTCATTTCTTCTTGCATTTTCTCTTCACTTAATTCTTTTTCATTTTGAAGCCTATTTATAAGTGTTTCTGCCATAATCTTCTTTATAGCTATTTCTTTCTTACTTTCTTCTGCCTTATCTTCAATAGTTTTATTTGGTTTTAATTCTGATTCTTTTACAAATGTTTCATATTCTTGAACCTTGTCAATTAAAACTGTATTATCCACTTTAGAATCTATTGACTCTGTTAATTCTGAAATTACATTTCTCATTTGTTCATTTCTATTATTTTCTAAGAATTCCTTATCAATGTTTATTCCCATTGACTTCATTTCTCTTTCTAAGTTTTCTTGACTTTCTATTTGAATCATTGTAAGTGCTATATTATTATTATCTGCAATAGCTTCATTTGCAAGCCTTCTATTATTAAACTTATGTATATTATATTTTCCATATAGTTTTCTAGTCTTTCTCTTTTTAGACATATTTCTACTATACATATAGTTTCTATCTAATTTAAAATTAATATCTCCCATATCTACTTTTGAAGCCATTTGTTCTAAGATTTTTTCATTTACTTCAACTGCTGTATCAACAAAAACTTGAGTATTTTCTCCCATGTATCTAAATTTACCACCTGGATATATAGGTTTTAAATGTGCCTTAAAAAATTTCTTAACCTCTCCACTTAATGTTAAAACTTCTGCATTTTTATATCTTGGATCTTTTTTAGCAAGTATCTTTCTATAATTTTCAATTTCCTTTTCAAACTTACCATTGAGTTCATATTTACCTTTTTTATTTTTCTTATCATCAAAATAATCAAAGAAATACATTGCTTTTAATAGATTTGTATATTCACTAAGATCCCCATCTGCTGCTTCTGTAATTGCAACTGGAATAAGTGTCATTGCTGTAATAAATCCTACTGTTTTTATTAGACTATATTTTGTTAATCTTAATATACTTGTAAATTCACCTTCTCCGAAGTCCTAGTCTATTTCGTAAATCCCTTAATGCCCTTATTCGTATATTGTCACCTTTTACCATTATACCTTTTTGTTGATCAAAAAATTTCTTTCTAGATAATGCTCTTGTTCTTCCTTCACTATCTGTATATCTTTCAAGCCATTTTTCGCCTGGTTTTCTTTTAAATATATTTCCATATACTTTATTAGTATTTTTTCTATTTTGTTCTTTTTGTATTCTATTAACTCTATCAATATTGGTTTCAAATTTATTTATTTCTTTCTTTTCTTCTTCAGATATAGGTTCTTGTTCATATATTTTTTGTTTATCAGAATTTTCTTCTTCTGTCTTATTCTTTCTTCCAAATTTAAAGAACTTATCATTTACTTTTTGGCCTAAATTATATGCTCTTATAAATCCTTCTTCTGCTGTATCTAAAATAGCTTCTTTTCCATCTTGGAATATCTTACTTCCAAATACAGTAGCAACTCTTTCTTTACCTTTTTTATACATTGATTTTCCAATATATGCATTTGTAATATCTAAAGGACTTGCTTTTAATAATTTATCTCCTGTTATTCCTGATGAAAGTCCGAAGTGCTGATACCATATCTCTAGGTAATCTCATTATTTGTCCAAATACAAATAACATAAATAATGTACTTATAAATCCTTCTCCAAACATATTCATAGATATTGTCATTAATACTGCATATCCTATAACATGTAATGATTGTAACATTATTATATAAATCATTTCTTTTAACCAGCTATTATAAACATTTGATTTTCCCGTTACTGTTTTTTGAAATGCATCATATACTGGAGTTACTACAGATGCAACAAGTAACATAAAGAAAAGTACAAGTCTTCTAACATATATAATTAAAAATTTAACAGTATACCATACTAATGCTATATATAACAATGTTGCAGGTATTCCTATCATTGCATTTAATGCATATGATCTTGTTCTTACTGTCTCATATAATGAATATGTAGGCATACCATCTTTTGATTTGATACCTGCCTGAAGCATTTTCATTACTGTATCTACAACATATGCATTAAATTTAACCACAAACACAATTATAAATATTACTGCAAATATTTTAGCAATTGTAATTATCCAATTAGTTAATGCAGCTGTTGCACTTGCTTTTTTTGATGCAATAGAGCTAAACATTGCTTGTATTGCTGATATTATCCCAAGTATAAGTGTTACACCTATAGCCATAATAAACATTAAATAAAATGCTGAAGCCGCTGCTGCTCTAACAAGCCCAATTGGTGACTTATTATAATCTTCTTCAGTAAGTTCTTTTTCATCATATTTTTTAGCTATTTCTGAATCTCCACCTTTTTTAGCAAGTTCATTAATTTTTTCTATATCTCCACCTGCTGCAGTTTTACCTTTCATTCTAGCAATTGCTTCAGATGGTGTTACAAATATATCTGTATTTAAAAACTCTATTCTATTTGTTATTATATTTTCAAGAGTCACAGCCCTTCTTTCATCAATTTGTCCGTCCAGAATTAACTCTATTTACAATATATCCTTTTTGTCCTGTTATACCTTCTAAACTATATGTTAATATTACTTCTACTAATGTTGCTAAACCTATAAATGGTAATCTTAAAACAAAAAGTATGAAATTTAATAAGAACATTGCTATTTCTTGTAAGAAGTTTACTATTCTTCCTAGAAAACTAGTTTTTGCTGATATTTTAGGTTGTCCTTTTGCAAGCCCCTTATAAAAGAATTTATCCATTTCTTCTACTGGTGTTCTATATTTTGATAAATCTTGTTGTACAACCGTTGTCCCATCAGCTATTCTTAAAACTTTTGTTACTCCTTTAAAATTGTAATTTGCAATTTTAACAACATCACCTGTATGTGGAGCATGTAATAATTGATTGTCTCCTGCATAAAATCCAACATGCTTTCTAGCATTTGTCATAAATACAACATCACCGAACTTGCCATTCAGAAATATTATCTTTATTTATTTCTTGGACATTAAGTCCTGCACTTTTAAATTGTTCTTCAAGTGTTTCTGTTGTTCCATCAACCTTATATCCTAATTGTGATATTACCCACGAAACAAAACTACTACAATCAAATACATTTTGACTAGGATTACTTGCACTTCCATGTCCTGCTCCCCAAACATATTTTGATCCAAGTTTTTCTTTCCCTTTATTTATTATTTCTTCACCAGAAAATGCAAATACATAACTTTTAAAATTAGAAAGTATGATTAATACTATCAATATAATTATCATGATATTTTTTATTATTTTCTTCATTTGATTTATCACTATTAATCCCCTTCCTTCATCTTAATAAATATTATTCATATAATATTTTTGTCCATTTGCATTATATGTCATCATACCATTTTCAATACTCAATATTTCAATAGTCCCTTGATTTTCTATAATTTTAGTTGTTTCCCTAGTATATGGATCTAATCTAAAAATCCCCAGATTATTTAAACTATAATATATATATTTATTTGTTACAACAATACTATCTGCTGTTGCTGCATTATTTAAATTATATCTTTCTTTTTTAGGATCTGCAAAACATACTATACAACCATTATATTTTTGTGAATTATTATCTTCGCTTTGTTGTCCTGTCACAGCAACATTAAAATCATTCATTTCTCCATTTATATATGATTCACCAATTGCATTTTCTTTATCAATTTTTTCTCTTATTTCTTTTTCTACAAGATCATCATTTTCAAATAAAACTCCTAATTCTATTTCATCTTTTGTAACCTCATAATTATTATTCTTATTATCTTCTTTTCCAAAATACTTATCTTTTAGTTTTTGATAAAATTTCGAATTATTGTATATCTTTATCCCATTATTTAATTTATCATTATTTGATGCATATATTTTTATTCCAAATGCTGGATATACTAAATCAACTTTTTTAGAATTATATACAAACCTATCATATTCTTTATATGTACTTGTAATACCATTTATAAATGTTTTCATATCTCTATCTTTCAAATATTTATCAACATATTCTATAAATTTATTTATATCTTCTAAATCCCTCTTAAAATATACATATGCTTTTTGATTTCTTATATCTAATATCATATATATTTTATCATGTTCTATTACCAAAGTTTTATCTTTACTCAAAAACTTAGAAGAACCTTCTCCTAATTTTTTAAGTACTGTTTCTTCATTATCAGTAATTTTTATATCATTTACTATGGATCCTTCATATGAACTATTTATATACATATACATTATTTTTCCGAAAACTTTCTTTTAATCTAAATTTCCCATTATTAAAAGATAATTCATCGCCAACAACTGCTGTTAAATTTCCAAGTGATGTTCCTTTTATATCTGGATTATTAATTATTGCATTTATTTCTGGAGAATTAATAGTTAATCCTGTTTTCATTCTATCTGTATAATTCTTCGTACCATCTTTTTTTATATTATCTTGTGTTTCACTTTTTCTATATGTCGGTTCTTGTTCTTTTTTATTATTAAATATATTTAACAATATTATAATAATTCCAATAAATATAATTATAGATACTATCATAATAATTGCTATTATATTAACTGAATTTCCCCATCCTTTTTTCTTCAATGTTCTACCTCTTATTTTAAATTTCAGATTATACTTTCATATCTAAACTACTATTAGATGATCTTATAGTTGTTAATTTTCTCAAATTCAACATTCCTTTTATAGTCTTTTCTGCCCTTGAGAATTGTGTTATTACAAAAAGTGATAACAATGGGCTTGTTGCAGTAATTGGTGCAAGTGCATATATATATACTAAATATAATATTGGATAAATAAGTCCAACAAGGACTGCATCTACAAACTCTTTAAAAAAGTTTGAAAGCACTTGACTCTTTCCGGTCCCCAATCCTATCAACTGCATATGTAACAGATATTACAGGTGATACAACTATTAAAAATCCAATTGTTAATAACCTATTTATATATATTATAAGGAATTTAATATGATATGCTGACATAAATAAATATGCTATAAATGATACAGAATAACCATATCCACCACTTTCCTTTATACTCAATACATTTTTATATATTATTACTTCTGCACTCTGTGAACCACTTTCTAACATCTTATATCTTATTGAATTAAATATGTTAATAAGTATATCATGTGCAAAAAGTATCATTGCAAGTACCACAGTTATCAATAATGCAATCATAAGTCCTTTCACGCTATCTGTTAAGAAATTCTTAAGAGATGCTATTGCATCTGCTTTCGCATTAGTCTTCGCTGAATTAATCATAAGCATTATTGCCCCAATTATAAACAATAATAATGATATTCCTACTGCAAATCCTCTTGTTGCATTTGTCCATACTGCTACACCTTTTTTAAGGTTTGCATTTGCTTCATTTCCTCTTGAATTACTGTCTTTACTTGTATTTATATTAAATATATTAACATCTAAAAACTTAAAATCACCGAAAAATAATTTATCAAGTGTAAACAAATATTTTACTATAAAATTCTGAACAGTAGATTCTTCTGAACCTTCTTTATCTTTCTTTTCTTTGTTCCTTGCACTCTCACCTTTTTCATATGCATCTATATATTTTTGATTTGTATTTATTGCTGAAATAATTGATACAATAACTGCTCCTATAAGTATAGGTAAGCAAAATATCCCCACTATTGCAATAACTATAGTATTTAAAGTAAGAGCAACTACATCCATACTTGTTCCTCTATTTTTAGATCCATCTTTTAAAGGTGCATCTGTATTTTTTATCAAGTCTGACCTTTCACTTCTACCAACACTAACTTTATCTTGTGGCTGCATAAGTTTATTCCTTTTTGTATCAATATCACCTGGTTCAGGTGCTTTTTCTTTATTTTCCTTTGTTTCAGTCGTTGTTTTATTATTTTCTGTTGAAGCATATGATATATTTTGTGTTAAATATGTAAAAAAGGTTACTATTATCATACATATTATAAACAATTTATATATCATCTTTTTTATATCTTCCATATAATAACCTCCTTCATCAATATTTATATATTTTATATAC
>CALIMU010000067.1 GCA_938045355.1 uncultured Clostridium sp.
TCATCATCTGCAATCATTAACTTATACACAATCTTTCTCCTTTTAATTCTCTTTTACTTACTTTTATTTTACAAGTGGTAATAAATATCCATAACCTTTTGCTTCCATTTCTGCATAAGGAATAAATTGTATTGCTGCACTATTGATACAATATCTTTTTCCCCCTCTATCTCTTGGTCCATCATCAAATACATGTCCTAAATGTGCTTTTCCACTTCTGCTTCTTACTTCTGTTCTTATCATATTGAAACTAGTATCATTATGGTAAGTTACAACTTCTGGAACAATAGGTTTTACAAAACTAGGCCATCCACATTGAGAAGCATATTTATCAGTTGAAGAAAATAATGGTTCTCCTGTTGTTATATCAACATAAATTCCTTTGTCAAAAAAATCCCAATAATCATTTTGAAATGCTCTTTCTGTATCCCCATTTTGTGTTACTTCATATTGTTTTGAATTTAATTTCATTTTTAATTCTTTTTCAGATAATTTTGGATATTTTTTTTCATCCACTATTATATCATCTGCTTTTGATAAATCAATATGACAATAACCATTAGGATTTTTTTTCAAATAATCTTGATGATATTCTTCTGCTAAATAATATTCTTTTAAAGGTAAAACTTCCACTACAATTTTTTGAGAATATTTTTTTTGTTGTTCTTTTATTTCATCTTGAATAACAGATTTATCATTTTGATTTACATAATAAATTCCTGTTCTATATTGTGAACCTCTGTCATTTCCTTGTTTATTTAGACTTGTTGGATCAATAATTTTAAAATAATATTTTAACAAAGTTGAAAGATTAACTTTACTTGCATCATATATAACATGGACTGTTTCAGCATGTCCTGAACTATGTAAGTCTTGGTATTTAGGATTTTTAGTTTTTCCATTTGCATATCCAGAAGTTACATCTATTACACCATATATTTTTTCCATATATGCTTCTACACCCCAAAAACAGCCACCTGCTAGATATATTTCATGAATGTTTTTATTGACATGTTTTACATTGATGTTTTTTTTTCCATACTCATTTTATCATCTTTCATCATGTTATCTTTCATCTTTCCATCGTTCATCATATGATTATCTTTCATCATAGTGTCTTTCATTTCTTTGTCATTCATCATCATTTTAGAAGAAAATAATTTTTTTATTTCTGCTTTTTCTAAATGACCTGGAAG
>CALIMU010000068.1 GCA_938045355.1 uncultured Clostridium sp.
TTTTTTAGACTACTTTTGTCTTCTCTTTCTTATTATCATCACTATTACAACTCCTGTTGTTAACACAACTGCTATGCTTGAAACTATTAGAAGTGCATTCTTTCTAATATATTCTAGTGTTCTTGCTTCATTTAGACCTGTTGGTGGTGATAATGTTACTATTTCTGTTGCTGCTGCTCCTGTTGATTGTGCTGCTACCATATATGCTCTATCTAAGTTTTCTTCCTTACTTGATACATTCTTTGGTTGTCCCTTTCCTGGAAGTGTTCCATCTCCTAATTGGTTTATCTTATCCATCTCTGTTATCATCATTCCTGGTGTGAACTCTGTTCTACGTCCATTACTTGTATGATATGTTAATACTTCTGCCATGTTTTGGAATGTTAAGTCATTTGATGTTGAACTTCCTGATGATGTTCTATCTGTCCTTATATTCCATGTTCTTACGAAGTCATCTTCTTTAGGTGAATTTGCATAACCATTAGCATTTTTGTAAGTTCTTTCGATTGTAGCATATGGATCTACTGGACTCATATATGTAGATGATTCTTTTAATAATAATAGGTTTGATCTAGTATTATTATTTGTAGTATTTTGTTTTCCAGAAACTTCTTCTAGATATCTAATACCATTTTCATCAACATAGTTAGCTTCCTTAGCTTTTTCTTCGTTCTTAACCCCATTGATTAATCCTACTAAATCAGCTTTGTTTGCTGGTGTCCAAGATGCATTTTCGCTATCTCCTGCATTAACAGTTGCACCATTGTCTACTATATCTAATATTTGTCTAATCTTAATCTTAGCTTTTTCATTATCATTTAAAGGAGTATTTCCCTTATTAATATAGTATTCTTGTCCTATGTATTTACCATAGTTATATCTAGCTATACCTTGGTGTGCAAGTCTACCAAGAGTTTGAGCTGGTTCATCTGGCATACCTGTCTTGTATGCTTCTTCTCTATATTTATTAGTATCTTGGATACTAGTATCTATAGTTCTATCTAATTGACTTAAGTTATATGCATAAATACCATATCTAACTTTAATAGTAGCATCTTGCATTACACTATCATCAATATTTATATATCTAAATCCTGCTTTAACAGATTTTCTTTGGTTTTCGTCTTTTGCTTTACCATCAGTAAGTTCAGTTCTATCAAGAGATAGTACTAAATCTTGTCCAGTAGAATTTTCTTTATCTAATTCTCTAGTTACTTTTAATCTAGCAAATAATTCTTCGTTTCCACCATAAGTAACATTACTTAAGTTACCAGTTTCTGCCTTATCAATCTTAGATTTAATATTATATTTTAAGTTTACTTTTTCTTTACCATCTGCTGTATTAATAACAATATTAGTAATTTCTTTATTTAAAACTATCTTACTTTCAGGTCTTTGAACAATACCTAAGTTTACATTCTTAACATTATAGTTTGTATTTTCAAACTTGTTGTTAGAATTCTTCTTATTCTTGTAAATACCTTCAATGTAGTATATATCGCTCAATTCATTTAGTATTACTGCAGAACCCGGTTTAGATTTTTGTAATTTTTCATAGTAT
Source organism: uncultured Clostridium sp. (assembly GCA_938045355.1). Next base: position 1,562 of record CALIMU010000068.1, read on the forward strand.
TCAATACTAAAGTTAATCTTAGGAGTTGTAGCATTCATACTTGTATATTTATGAGCTAGTTTTAATTTTTCATTATCTATCTTGTTCTTATCAGCTGTAGTATATACATTTAATGTATCTACAACGTTATTTTTGAATGTATCTAAGTTCTTAGTTACTTCAACTCTTCTACCTTCATCATCTCTTACATAAGATAGATTTTCTGTATCTTTACTTTCATCTTTATCTTTAGCAAGCCAAGTAGTATTTAAATTACTTTCTTGTTTATTATTTGCATAGAATTGAGTAGTCTTAAATGATTCACCATTATACCATTTAACTTTTCTATCCTTATTATCATCTTTAACAGTTGGAACAAGTTCATCTTTGTTAACATCTGCATTTTGAACAGCATTAAGGATATTTCTACCTTGGTTATTCTTATCTGCAAATACTTTAGTTAGGTTTTCTTTAGAAGGAGAAGAATAGTTTAAGTTAACAACGAAGTTACCTGCTGGAACTCCAGTGAACTTATATTCACCCTTATCGTTAGTTTTAACATTAGATTCAAAACCTGTAACACCTTTAAGGCTCATTTCGATATCACCAGATTCAGACTTAATATGTTCTGGCCATACAAAACCTAAGTCAAAGTATGGAAGACCACTTCTTACACTAGCATATCTTAAGTTTGGTTTATCATCAATTTGTCTAGCTTTGAAAGATAATCTTTCTTCTAGAGTTACTGGGTGATTTGGAATACCTTTTTCATTAGCACTCATCTTACCATCACCAGTTAAAATACCTCTATTTAAAGTATTTTGTTTATCTTCCCAAACAGTACCAGTAAGTTCTCTTGAAACTTTTTCAGGGCTACCTTGAGGTATTCTAATGTTAATACCTGGAGCATCGTCAGTATCATCTTCTAGTACAAACTTACCGTCTTTACCTTTGTTTGTTGTGAAGTTAGATGGAGCAGAGTCTCTATCTATCTTACCAGAATATGTACCAGTGTGAACATTATATGATGCAAAAGCACCTATTTCAGCTGTATTAGTAAAGTCACCAAGTTCTAAAGCGTTCTTAAGAACTTTAATACCGTCATCTTTACCAATCTTATCTTTAAGTTCACCTAAATCTTGTTGGCTTACATTTTCAACCTTAAGAGCATTCTTAACTCTATATGTATTAAATACATCAGCTCTTTCACCTGGTTTTAACATAAATCCTGCATTTTGAACAGTACCTTCTGTTTGAGTAGTAGTGTAATCACCACTTTGAGCTGGAACTCTATCATTTGAAGTAGACCATTTTAATTCTTTTAATTTAGCTTGATCAGCTTGAGAAAGGTCTAATTTAGATATTGGTTCTTCTTTACCATGTATTAAGTATTTACTTACAGGTATAGTAGTTTGAGTTCCTTTAAGATCAATACCTTCTTTTTCTATATTTGATTTTGGATCTAGTTGTACTTCTTTTTTAATTTCAGTTTGAACTAATTCCATCTTATTAGTATGTATATCGTTTAATTGTGATACATAGATTGCATCAACAGGAGAACTGTTAACAACTTGTATCTTATATGTTAAGAATACATCTACTTGTCTAGTATCATCATGGTTACCTCTAGAAGGATCTGTATTTCTAGGAGATTTATCTAGAGATCTTTCATAATCAATTTCTTCTTTAAGAAGTTTTAGAACTTCTGGGTTAGAAGTATACATTGATGTTCTGTATATATAGTCTGTCTTATATATATCTAAGAATCTTTGTGTCTTATTTGCATCTCTATTTTTTTGAAGGTTTTCCATTTCAACATCTATAGTTCTACCAAGACCTTTTTGTTTTTCAGCTTCTGATAGATATTCATCATATAGTGTTTTGTATAGGTAGTTATATGCCTTCTTGTTTGCAATAACAAGAGCACTGTTTAATTCTTTAGTTGTTTCCATATCAACATGTCTTCTCTTTAATCCAAGATTAATTTCATTCATGTAAGCTCTTTGGCTATAGTATATACCTGCATATTGTCCATAAGAACTATCTACAGATTCATCAGTTGGTTCACCATTAGTGTTACCACCAGTAGTACCACCTAAAGCTTTCCAAATATTATTATCTTGTTTACCACTCTTAATAATATTTTCCCAAGCACCTAAATCGATACCACCTTCTTTATATATAGATTCCCAAACCTTAGACATATCAACTTGTCCGTTGTTTATTAAGTCACCTATAACTGTTCCTGCTACACCTGATTGATTTAATATTTGGTTTAACATGTCTTTAACATCTTTATTAACGTTTATATCAAAACCTGCTACATTAACATTAATACTTCCTGTCTTAGCAAGTTCATCAATAATACTTGCTGCTAAAGCACCAGTACCGATAACTTTTTCTAAGTTAGTACCAGATACTTTACCATTGTTACTTAATTCACCAAAAGTTGTTCCAGCATATTTACCTGTTTGACCTTTAACTATTTCATCCCAAGTAATATCACCAGATCTATTTGAAGAATCAGTTGATTTAACTTTAACACCTAAAGCTTTTGATACTCTATCAACAATTTGATCTGCAGATAGACCAGTCTTAGATTGAGCTTCTTTTGTGTTAATGTTTAATCCATTTTCATAAAGAAGTAATCCTCTTCTTCTCATATCTTCAACCATATCTTCGATTGAAGTATTGTCTGGGTAATTAGTAGGTATTCTATCATCATCTATACCAACTTTAATACCTGTTTTCTTTTCAATCCAGTCTGAAAGTTTGTTAGATACTTTAGTTACTTTTAATATTTCTGCAACTATTTCTCCCTTACTTCCACCGTTTCTAATTATTTCATCAATTTTTTGTCCTGAAACAAGACCTTTTTCAATGATTGTTCTTAAAGTATTTGAAGCTTTATCAACTTTAGCTAAAGCTTTTTCTAATGGATTTTTCTTAATAGCGCCCATATCTACTAGATCATCTAATAGTGAACCTGTAAGTTTACCATAACCTATAACTTGTTCTAATACTTCAGAAGCTTTAACACCAGCTTTTTGTATTTTACCCCATAGAGTAGAACTATTATTTGAAGGATTGTTTATAATTCTGTTACCAGAACCTCCGCCAAATATCTTATTCCACCAAGAATTATTATTTCCTGAATTACTAGAATTTCCATTATTTGTACCATTATTAGATGGTAAAATTCCTTTTCCTCCTGGTATTGGTGCACTATTTCCAAGTTTACCTAATAGGTTTTGCTTTTGCTTGTTACTTCCTGGATTTGTTCCGCCATTATTGTTTCCTGGGTTTGTTCCACTGTTTCCACCAGTTCTATCATCATAGTATCCATTATTATCATATACTATTTGTTCATTTGTAGGTAAATTCATACCTAAGAACATAGTTGATGCTTCTATGAAATCATTAAAGTATGATTCATCTAAAGCTCTACCATTTGTTTTCTTCATTTGGTACTCACTCTTAAATCTTTGAGTTGTAGTACCAGAAGTAGTTTGTGTACCATTATATTCTAATTTAGTCTTAGTATTTGTTCTATTACCATTAGTATCTACACCTTGTGCTGAACCTTCTGTCTTTAAAGAACCATCTTGTGCTTTTCCACCAGTTATTTCAGCATGTTTTCTATTATATTCTTCTCTATCATCATAGTTATCTATAGCGAATGAAGAATTTGAATATTTTTTCTTTTCTTCTGTTGTTGTTGTATTATATATTGATTGTCCATCTTTAAATACTTCTGTATTTACTTTCTTTCCATTATCAATATTATTGTCTTCTGTTTGAAGTGGCATTACTGGTTCATACATTATACCATCATAATCAAATGTTACATCAAATAATATTGCGTAATTTTGAATATTTAGGTTATCATATGGTGCATTATATCCCATTTGATTTAATTCTTTTGAATTGAAACCAACATCATGGATATCAAAACCACCCCATTGTCCGTTTTCATCTGTTATTATTGGATTCTTAGTAATATCTACTAATTCACCAGTATCTCTTCTATATACTCTAGCAACTTCTTTGTTAATTATTCTCTTAATAGACTTATTAGCATTTAATTCAACGAAGTTTCTATGTATTCTTACTCTAACTCCAGGGATACCTTTTTCACTACCTTTATCTAATAGGTTATTATATCCAGTATGTTTCTTAGTATCCTTAATAGTATCTTCCCAAACAGTACCACCGATAGGTAATCTTAATTGAGTATTTCTAGGAGGATTGTTTGGAGTTGAAGGAGTATTAGATGGTGGGTTATTTGGTGTAGGAGGAGTGTCTAGATGATCAAATTCTATTTCTAGAGCAATTTCTTCACCCCATCTTGCTGCACCTTC
>CALIMU010000069.1 GCA_938045355.1 uncultured Clostridium sp.
GAAAATTTAATAAAGATATATATATAATAGTACTTACAGGACATAAAAGTGTAGCACCACCAATAGAAACAATTAGAAGATTAAATATCCAAGGATATTTAGAAAAAACAAATAAGTTTGAACAAATATTGTTAATGATAGAATCTTCTGTAAAATCTATAATACAATTAGAAGAAATAAAAAAGAAGAATAAAGAAATAGAAGAAACATATATAGAAAGTATTGAAACATTAAGAAAAATAGTAGAAGCTAAAGATAATTATACACTTCGGACATTCTGATAGAGTCTCAGGATATGCATGTATGATAGCAAAAAAAGCAGGGTATTCAGAAGATGAACTTGAAAAAATAAGAGTTCGGAGGACTTCTTCATGATATTCGGAAAAGTAGGAATTCCAGATAGTGTATTATTAAAAACAGGAAGATTTACAGATGAAGAATATGAAAAGATGAAAGAACATACAGTAATTGGTTATGAGATATTAAAAAAGGCAACTGTTTTTAATGATATTTTAAATATTGTAAGATCACATCATGAAAGAATAGATCGGAAAAGGATATCCAGATGGCCTTAAAGGTGATGAGATAGAAGACTGTGTTAAAATAATTACAGTTGCAGATTCTTTTGATGCAATAACTTCAAAACGTGTATATAGAAATGAAAGAACAATTGAAGAAGGATTAGAAGAATTAAAGAAAAATATTGGAACACAATTTGAAGAAAAATTTGTAAATATGATGATAAAATGTTATGAAGAAAATAATGAAGAATTTATGAATACATATAATATACAAAGAAAATAATTAGAATAATATAAGTTTAAGTAATAGAAAAAAGTAAGGAATTGTGATATACATATAATATGGAAAAAATGGATTTAGAAAAAGAGAAGAAAATAGAAGAAGATAATAATATAGAGAAAAAGACAGAAAATTTTGGGAATAAGTTTGCAAAAAATGTATTTATGTTAATAGTAGCACAAATACTTGTAAAAGTTTTAGGACTTATATATAGGGTTGTAATTGTAAATGTACCAGGATTTCGGAAATGTAGGAAACGGACATTATGCTTCAGGATATGAAGTATATGCACTTATGCTTACGCTTTCAAGTATAGGTATACCATCTGTTATATCTAAACTGGTATCTGAAAGAATAGCAATAGGTGATAAAAAAGCGGCACAAAGAATATTTAAAGTAGCACTTACATTTTTTACAGGTCTTCGGACTGTTATTAAGTGTATTATTATATGTATTCTCAGATTGGATAGCAATACATATTTTAAATGTAAAAGATACTGCAATAGTTCTTAAAGTATTAGCACCTGCAATAGTATTTGTTTCAGCATCATCTGTTATAAGAGGGTATTTTGGTGGACTTCGGAGATATGAAATCTACAAGTGTTTCACAAACATTGGAACAACTTTTGAATTGTATATTAACAATAACACTTGTATATATGGCTGCAGGAAGTCAACCACATATAATGGCAGCAGCACGGAAATGTAGCAACAACAATTTCTGTTATTTTATCATTTATATATATGTATACATATTATAAGAAACATAAACTTATAATATATAGAAGGGAAAAATCAAGAGAAGATAAAAAGCCTACAAAATATATAATAAAGAAAATACTTAAATTATCAGTACCTGTAACAATAGGATCATTAATTTCTATTGTACATACAATGATAGATACAATAACAGTAACAAATGGTATACAAAAAGCATATATGCATATATATACTGCTAAAGATGTTTTGGAAAGTAAGGCAACAGAAATGAAAGGTATACTTTCAAAAGTGTCTACAATAGTTGGACTACCACAATCAATAACAATAGCAATAGCAATAGCAATAGTTCCTGTTGTATCTGTACTTGTTGCAAGAGGAGAAAGACAAAAAGCAAAAGAAAGAATTGAAAGAGCAATAAATTTATCTATTATTATAATAATGCCTGCAATAGTAGGACTATTTGTATTATCAGAACCATTACTTAAACTTATGTATCCAAGAGCATCAGAAGGTGGAGTACTTATGCAAATATTATGTGTTGCAACAGTATTTATGTGTTTAAGTCATACAATACGGAAGTGGACTTCAAGGGATCCGGTGATGTTATAACACCATCTATAGGTGTGTTTGTAGGTGCTGTTATAAAAACGGTAATAAATTCGATATTAATACCAATATATGAAATAAATATATATGGTGCTGCAATTTCATCTGTTATTTGTCAGGTGATAATGTTCTTGATTGTATATATAACATTATATAGAAAGATAGGTGCAAGAATAGAATTTAAGAAAAATCGGAAGAACATTTTTAGCATCTATAGCAATGGGAATTATAGCATATGGAGTATATTATTTTAGTATAAGATATTTAAGGAATTCAGCAGCTGTAATCTTAGCAATAATTTCAGGAATAATTTCATATACATTATTTGTAATAATGTTTAATGTTATAACAGAAGAAGAATTGAAAGAACTTCCTAAAGGTGAAAAATTATTACCAATATTTTTAAAAGCTAAAAAAATAAGAAATAAGATTTTTGGAATTAAAACAAATAGATAACTATATGTGATATAAAAAAATATAGTGAAAGGAAAGAGTATGGAAAAAAACAAAGAAAATCAAGGTAATGTACAAAGCAATGTAAAAATTGAATGGGATTTAACTAAGATATATAGTAATATAGATGAACTTAAGAAAGATATAGAAAAAGAATTAAGTATAATAGAAAAAATGACAACTTTTAAAGGAAAGCTTAATAATAAGAAAGATATATTTGACTTTTTTAAATTAGATGAAGAAGCAGAATTAATATCTTCAAAGACTACAGCATATATTAACCTTAGTCTTCAAAAAAATATGAAAGATCTAGAAATGTTAAAAATAGATTCTGAAATAGAATCTAAATTTAAAAAACTTTCTAAAAAATTGGTATTTGTACAAGATGAACTTCTTGCAAATGATAAGGAATTTTTAGAAGAAATTTTAGAAGATCCAGAATTTGAAAGATTTAATAATAATTTAAGACATGAGTTTTCTTTAAAGGGACATATTTTAACACAAGAACAAAAATTACTTATGAATCATATTGGAAGTGTAATGAATTTTTCAAATATATATGACTTAATAGAAAATGAAATAAAATTTGAAAAAGCAGAAGATAAGAATCGGAAATCTTCATGAAGTTACACATTCAAAATATGTACCATTAATGGAAAGTAATGATAGAATACTTAGGAAAAATGCATTTAATTCATTATATAATAATTACAAAAATTCAGAACAAAGTACAACAGAAATATATTTATCAGAAGTAAAACTTGAAAATGAGTTTGCTAAATTATTAAATTATGAATCACTTTTAGATAGAAGTACAAGAGGGGATGAATCAAGTATAAAAGTATATGATACACTTATATCATCTGTAAATAAAAATATGAAAATATATCATAAATATCATGATTTAAGAAGAAAAATATTAGGATTAGGTAAAGATTATACATCATATGACTTATATGCAAATATAATAGAATCACATGATAATAAGAAATATACAATAGAAGAAGCAAGAGATATAATATTTGAAAATCTAAGTATTCTTCGGAAAAGATTATATAGATGTTTTGAAAAAAGCATTTTCTGAAGGATGGCTTGATGTATATGAAAAAGAAAATAAGGGAACAGGTGCATTTAGTTATGGAGTATATGGTGTACATCCATATATATTATTAAATTATGAAGGAAGATTTGATGATATATCAACAGTAGCACATGAACTTCGGACATACAATGCATTCATATTATGCAAATAAGTCACAAAGTGTAAATAATAGTAATTATACAATAATGGTTGCAGAAGTAGCATCAACAGTAAATGAAATAATTCTTGCAGAAAATATATTAAAAAAAGAAAAAGATATAGAAAAAAGGAAAAAGATTATAGCAGAACTTATAGGTACAATAACATCAACACTTGTAAGACAGTCAATGTTTGCAGAATTTGAAAGAAAAATACATGATAGAATATTTAAGGAAATTCCAACAGTATATACAGATGTTACAAAAGAATATGAAGAACTATTAAAAAAATATTTTGCTAATATAACTATAGATGAAAAACATAAATATGAATGGCTTAGAATTCCACATTTCTATAGTCCATATTATGTATATAAATATGCAACAGGGATTTCATCAGCTATATATATTGCAAGAAATATCTTAAATAAGAAAGAAGGATATTTAGAAAAATATATTAAAATGTTAAAAACTGGAGGAAAACTTCGGAAGTTTAGATATACTTAAAATTGCAGAAGTGGATTTAGAAGATCAAAAAACATATGATGAAGCATTTAAATATTTAGAAGAAAAAATATTAGAATTAGAAGAATTAATGAAATAATAAAAAAAACTAAAAAAAATAAAAAAACATTGCAAAAATAAAAATAAATAGTTATTATATATGTATAAGATTAAGATAAGAAAGGAAGTATATAAATGAAAGATTATTATATAGAAAAAGTACATGCAAGAGAAATCTTAGACTCAAGAGGAAATCCAACAGTTATGGTGGAAGCACATATAAATGGATGTAAAGGAGTTGCCAAAGTTCCATCAGGAGCATCAACAGGACAATTTGAAGCTGTTGAATTAAGAGATGGAGACAAATCAAGATATCTAGGTAAAGGAGTAGAAAAAGCTGTTGCTAATGTTAATGAAGATATAAATGATAATATAACATCAGAATCAGAAGATGGAATGGTTATATTATATAATTCATTAATGGAAATAGATAATGATTTAATCGAATTAGATGGAACAAAAAATAAAGGTAAATTAGGAGCAAATGCTATACTTGGAACATCTATAGCTTGTGCACAAGCTATGGCACAATCAAATGAACAAGAATTATTCCAATTCTTAGGTGGTGAATATGCAGATACATTACCAGTACCTATGATGAATGTTTTAAATGGTGGAGCACATGCTTCAAATAATATGGACATTCAAGAATTTATGATAATGCCAGTAGGTGCACCAACATTTAAAGAATGTGTTAGATGGTGTGCAGAAGTATATCATACATTAGGAAAAATATTAAAAGAAAAAGGAATGACAATAGCTGTAGGTGATGAAGGTGGATTTGCACCAGACTTATCAAGTGATGAAGAAGCATTTGACTTATTATCAGAAGCAATAACAAGAGCAGGATATAAGGTTGGAGAAGACTTTGTATTTGCTATAGATGCAGCAGCAAGTGAATGGAAAGGTGAAAATGGAACATATCATTTACCAAAAGCTAATAAAACATTAACAAGAGATGAAGTAATATCACACTGGGAAAGCCTAGTTAACAAATATCCAATCATGTCAATTGAAGATGGACTTGATGAAGAAGACTGGGAAGGATGGAAAGAATTACAAAAACGTTTAGGAGATAGAATTCAATTAGTTGGTGATGATCTTCTTGTTACAAATGTTGAAAGATTAGAAAGAGCAATAGAAGAAGATGCATGTAATTCAATTCTTATTAAATTAAATCAAATAGGTACAGTTACAGAAACTATGGATGCAATAAAACTTGCTAAAACATATGGTTATACAACAATAGCATCACACCGTTCAGGAGAAACAGATGATGTAACAATAGCAGATTTAGCAGTTGCATTAAATACAAAACAAATTAAGACAGGAGCACCTGCAAGAATAGATAGAGTTGCTAAATATAACAGATTACTAGAAATAGAAGAAATGTTAGGAGCAAAAGCTAAATATGCAGGATGGGGATGTTTTAGCTAAAATCTAAATATTAGATATATTAAGTAAAATAAAAAAGTTTTTAAAGAAGTTAGTAATTAAAATGCTAGCTTCTTTTTTATAATAATATTAAAGTTATGTAGTATTTTTGTAATAGATATGGAAAATACATATTAATATATATATGATTTAATTGTAAGTATTATACTTTTTAAGTATGTTTAAGGAAAATTATATATATTAAGGAGAGATAGATGAAGAAAATATCCAGAATAAGTATAACTATTATTTTAATATTATCAATTATAATAAGTTATGGAAGTGTGATTATAAGTATGGCTGCAGAGTCAGAACTTACATTAACACCAAAACCAGAAACAAATAATATACATTTAAAATGGACAGGACTACAAAATAGTTCATATAAGGTATATCAAAAAAAGCCTGGTTCAAGTAATTTTGAAACAATTGGTCTTACTGATTTTAGTAATAATGCAACAGATGAAGAGGTTAAGGTACTTAATATCTATCCGCAAGAAAGTAATGCTGATGGGAGATTATGGCCAACTTTGAATCCAAGTGATGTTGCTAATATTGCTAAAGTACTACCTAAAGTGCAAGTGACATATTTAGATGGACAAACTGAAACTATACAAAAGTCAGCACTTTTAAAGGTATGGATGGAAGGCCGGAACAGTAAGAGAAGGTGAAACAATAACTAATTTTAGAGCATATGGTAAAAATCCAAATACTCGGAAGACAAATAATTAAAGTAACACATGTATCTGTAAAAGAGTTTGAAGCAAATCCAAGTATGATATGGAATTATGATGTAATGATGCATGGAACATGGGATGCAAATGCAGGTAATGTACTAAATGATAATGCTATTAATGAAATAGCAAAATATATTGATGCAGGAAAAGGTGTACTTGCAGGACATGATACTGTTGGATTTAGTATGGGTAATACTTTAGGGTTATCTAAAATAGCAGATAAATTTAATATAAAAAGGGGTATATGGGGTAATGTTACACAAAATGGTTATGATATAAATAAATCATGGGGATATCTATCAGATAAAGTTAAGATATCTAAAAAAGGATTTTTAACACAATTTCCATGGAGTTTAGGACCTGTTCGGAACAATATTAACAGTACCAACAACACATACAACATCAAATGGTGCTAATCGGAAATGTATGGATGGAACTTACAAATGGAAATTATTGGGATGAATATAGTGAAATAAAAAATGATCAACAAGCAGAACGTGAATTACCTAAAGGTATGAATCAAAAGTATTATTTAACAACATGGAATAATACTGCAATGATACAAACAGGACATAGCAGTGGTGCATCAACAGAAGATGAAAGGAAAGTGCTTGCAAATACATTATTCTATTTAAAACAATTAACAAAAAAGACAGAAGTATTAGATAATTCAGCAAGAGATATAG
>CALIMU010000070.1 GCA_938045355.1 uncultured Clostridium sp.
TATTCTCCTAAAAATTCAAGTATTATTTGTAATTTTCTGAAAATTTTATTTATAAAAAATCAGTCACTAGGACTGATTTTTAATTTTCTTTATCTTCTCTAAAGATTTCTTTAAGGTAGGCATTTAACATCCACAGATTTTTTTCATAGTTAGATATGTATTCATCTACCATTGCTGATGTTCCATAGTCATTTTCTTCATCTGCAGCTACTTTAATTTCTTTTACAAGGTTTAGCATAGCTTCAAATTCAGCCTTTACAGAAACTAAAACTTCATGTACCCCAATTTCTTTATTTTCGGCTTCCTTAATTGTAGTTAATTCTAAATAATCCTTTAATGTACCGTATGGTCTTCCTCCGATTGAAAGTATTCTTTCAGCTACATCATCTATCTGTCCGTTAAGGTCATCATAGAATTCTTCTAATTTACTGTGGATAGTAAAGAATCCTTTACCTGCTACGTTCCAGTGATAATTTTGTACCTTTCTGTATAACACGTTTAGATTTACTAGATATAAGTTTAATTTTTCTATTGTTTTACTCATTGTAATTACCTCCTAAATAAAATTATTTCATTTTTCTTTTTTTCCATAATAAGTCCTCCCAATTTTTTATATATACATATATTTTTATTCATATTTCATATATCTTTCTATTTTTCTTTTAACATCTTTTTTTGCCATATCTTCTCTTTTGTCATAAAGTTTTTTACCTTTTGCAAGTCCTATTTCAAGTTTTATCTTATTTTTCTTCATATATATTGATATAGGTACTAATGTAAGTTTTTTTTCTTTAATTTTAGAATTAATTTTTAGAATCTCTTTTTTATGTAATAATAATTTTCTTGTACGAGTTGGTTCTTTATTTTCTCTATTTCCGAAATTCATATGGTGATATATGTGCACCAATTAAGAAAGCTTCTCCATTTTTTATAATACAAAAAGCCTCCCTTATATTTGCCCTTCCATGAAATACAGATTTTACTTCTGTTCCTACAAGTTCTATTCCTGCTTCATATGTCTCTAATATCTCATAATTTCTTCTAGCATTAGGATTTGATATTTTTCCCATCTTACCCATACTTAATTACTTCCTTTTGGTTTTATTATTATCTTATTTACATTTGTATTTATAGCTGGACTTACAGTAATATTATTATCATAAGTATTATTATTGTTAATAGTGTTAATAGTGTTAGTATTAGTATTATAATTACTATAATTTATTTTAGTAAAAACACCTAAATCAATATTACTTTCTTCATTATTATCAAATTCATCTTTAGTATATATATTTTTAAAATTGTTATTTTCTTTAGTTTGTACATTTGTTATATTATGGATCTTATTATTCCCACTATTATAATCATTTTTTATATAATGTGTTTCATTTAATTTTTGATTTAAATTATTATTAATAATAGTTTTATCATTTTGATAATTATTATGCATATTTTTAAATGGATCTTTTTCTTCTTTTACTCCAAATCCTGTTATATCATAATTTATTCCCATTTGTTTAAGCTTATTATTCAATCTATTTAATCTTATTAATATTGCAATTGCTAAAAATATTAATAAGATTGATACAGAAATAAGTACTATAAGTAATATATTTGATAATGTAAATCCTCCGGTCAGATATTTCTGTTGTAATACTTTTTACATTAAAACTTGCATATGTATATTTTGTTAAACTTATTAATAATATAATTCCTGTTATACTAATTTTTTTAATATGTTTCATTTTAAAATCCTATCTCTTTCCTCTTTTGTTAATTTATTATTTTTATCTATTTTTTATTCTTCAAACATTAAATTAATCATCATATCCCATGTATCTTCTATATATTCTTTCTTTTCAGTAGAATATGGTATTATTGGACTATATGAAATATTTAGATCTTTTTTTATTTTTTCTACATATTCATTTACTTTTGTTTTAGCAATTTTATCTGCCTTATTACAGATAATTAAAAATGGTATGTTTTTCTTTAATATATATGAATACATAAGTTTATCATCTTCTGTAGGTTTATGTCTTATATCTAATAATAAAACTATAAGCGAGATATCTCTCATACTTAAATATTCTTCTATGTATTTACCCATTTCTACTGCTTGTATTTTACTCATTTTACTATATCCGATATCCTGGTAGGTCTACAAAATACATTTTATCATCTATATTATAGAAGTTTATTTGTCTTGTTTTTCCAGGTGTGTTACTTGTTCTTGCAAGCTTCTTTCTTCCGAAGCATACTATTTACAAAACTAGATTTCCCTACATTTGATTTTCCTACTAAAACCACTTCTAAATCTAATTTTTTAGGATATTGTTTTTTACTTGTTGCAGATATTGTAAGTTCTGCTTTTTGTCTGTTTATTTTAAATTCTTCCATATTCTTTCCTTATCCTAATATTTCAAATTAATTTTAACATTTTTACTTAAAAAACTCAAATTATGCAAGGTTTTCTAATATGTTTTTCATATTTTAGTAATATTTTTATTATA
>CALIMU010000071.1 GCA_938045355.1 uncultured Clostridium sp.
TTTAAGGAGATAATATGTATTCATATATAATTGGAAAAGTTATAAGTAAATCAAAGAATATATTGATATTAGAAAATAATAATATAGGATATGAGATATATATGACAGAAATTGCACTTTCAGAATTAAATATTGGAGAAGATGCAAAAATATATACATATTATAATGTGACACAAGATAATATATCATTATTTGGATTTAAAAACTTAGAAGAGAAGAAAATGTTTGAAAATTTAATATCTGTAAGTAAGATAGGTGCAAAAACTGCAATAGGGATATTATCATCAATTTCTGCAGCAGAACTTGCAATATCAATAATTACAAATGATATAAATAGGTTATCTAAATTACCAGGTATAGGTAAGAAAACAGCACAAAGATTGGTGCTAGAAGTAATAGATAAAGTTAAAACAGAAGAAATTATATTTACAGAAGAAGAACAAGAATCTAATGAAAATTATTTAAATACAACAGAAAAAGAAAAAGATGTTATAGAAGCGTTAAAAGTTCTAGGTTATAATATCAAAGAAATTGATAATGTTATTAAAACATTAGATATAAAGAGTAGTACAGAAGATATGATTAAACAGGCACTTAAAATATTAAGATAATGGAGAGAATATGGGTGAACAAGATAAGCTATATAAGGCTTTAAAAGAAGTATCAGTTGTTTTAGATTATACAGACCCTACATTAAGAGCAAAAGTTCCTAAGAATTTCATATGGTTTATGGAAAAATTTAAAGATGAGACACACTATTTTAAAATAGATTTGAGAAAAGGATTAAAAGATCAAAACTTAATGTATGAATCTGTTGTCATACTATCAATAATATTAAAATCTTCATGGTGTGATAAAAAAACAATAAATAATTTGAAAAAGAATCATAAGGTAAATGAACAAGAATTTTTAGAAGATAGAAGACAAAGAGCAAGACAATTAGATAGACAAATTAATGGACTTATGGTTACAAAAAAAGAAGGATTTTTCAGGAGAATGATAAAAAGTATTAAAAAATTTTTCGGATTTAATAAAAATAGATTATATATACCAGATTAGTATATAGTATAATAAGGAGAATAATGGAAAGCGATAAAAGAAAAAATTTAATTATAATAGCAATTTTAGCAATAATAATAATAGGGATATTAGGAATATTTATTTTAAGAGAATACAAACTTAATGAAGATAAGAAAAATGCAACAACTTCTAAGGTTGAAGATAAGCAAGAAAATAAAAATGAAAAAAATGATTCTAAAAAAGAAAATGATAAGGAAAAGGAAACAGTAGATAATATAGATTATTTGAAACTTGGTAAAGAAGCTTTAGAAAAACCAAAAAAAGGTGAGACTATAGCAATAATAAATGTTAAGAATTTTGGAGAAATTAAATTAAAATTCTATAAGGATGAAGCACCAAAAGCTGTTGAGAACTTTTTAACACATGCTAAAAATGGTTATTATAATGGACAAATATTCCACAGAGTTATAAACGATTTTATGATACAAGGTGGAGATCCAACAGGTACTGGAACAGGTGGTGAAAGTATTTGGAAAGAAGCTTTTCGGAAAAGAAGTTAGTTTAAAAAGATTTCCTTTTAGAGGAAGCTTAGCTATGGCAAGTGTATCAGGAGTAGAAAAATCACTTGGAAGTCAATTTTTTATAACACAAGCAAAATATAATGAACAAATATATAATAAGTTAAAACTTGCAAATGCACCAGAAAGTATATTAAAAGCATATAAGGAATATGGGGGATATCCAAGCCTATTCTTACAATATACAGTTTTTGGACAAGTATATGAAGGAATGGATGTTGTGGATAAAATAGCAGCAGTAGAAACAAATGAAACAAATGATAAGCCAAAAACAGATGTTGTTATAGAAAATATAGTAGTTAAAGAGGCAGAATAATTAATGAAAAAAGAACCTTTAGCAAATAGAATGAGACCTACTAATTTAGATGAAATAGTAGGTCAAGAAAGCATAATAGGAAAAGGAACAGTTTTAAGAAAAAGAATAGAAAAAGATAATCTTTTAAGTATAATATTATGGGGTAGCCCAGGAACAGGAAAAACAACAATTGCAGAAGTAATTGCAAAAACAACAAAATATAAATTTTATAAGTTAAATGCTGTTACAGCAGGGGTATCAGATATAAAAGTGATAATACAAGAAACAGAAAATCCATTATATTGCCCTGAAGGTAGCAGTATTTTGTTTGTTGATGAAATACATAGATTTAATAAGGCACAACAAGATGTGCTGCTTCCATATATAGAAGATGGAACAATAATATTAATTGGAGCAACAACAGAAAATCCATATTATTCTTTAAATCATGCATTATTATCAAGAACAATGGCATTAAAATTAAATGATATAACAGAAAAAGATATATTAAGATTACTTAAAAGAACAATAAGTGATAAAGAAAGAGGATTTGGAGATTTAGATTTAAAGATATCTGAAGAAGTTTTAAAACTTATTGCAGAAAAATCTTATGGTGATATAAGATATTCACTTCGGAATACTTGAAAATAGTATTTTAATGTCAGAAATGAATAAAGATGGAGATATAGAAATAACAAAAGAAATTGTAAATAAATGTATTGATGAAAATAGGCTAAAAGTACATAAAGGAGATGATGTACATTATAATACTATTTCAGCATTTATAAAATCTGTTAGAGGTAGTGATGAAAATGCAGCAATATATTATTTAGCAAGAATGTTAAGAAAAGGCGAAGATATAGAGTTTATAGGAAGAAGGCTTGTGATTTTGGCAGCTGAAGATATAGGACTTGCAGATCCAAATGCACTTGTTATAGCAAATGCAGGATTAGAAGCGGTTAAAAAAATAGGAATGCCAGAAGCAAGAATTATCTTAGCAGAAGTTACAATACATTTAGCAAAAGCTAAAAAATCTAATAGTGCATATAATGCTATAAATCATGCACTTAGTGATATGGAAAAAGAAGAAATATTAAATGCAAATATACCAGAATATTTAAAAAGTAATACAAAAATATCAGAAAAACAAAAATATTTGTATCCACATAATTATGAAGGTGGATATATAAAACAAGAATATTTGCCAAAAGAAATGAAAGATAAAATTTATTATAATGATAAGTGGGGAAATGATGAAAGAAATTATAAGAAATAGTTATTTAGAAAATGAAAATATATTAATTGTAGGATATGGGAAAAGTGGTGTAAAATCATCAGAACTTGCAAAAAGACTAGGAGCAACAGTTTTTGTATATGATGATAATAAAGATGTAGAAATAAATAAAGAAGTTGTAGATAAAGTGTATAATAATATAGATGATGTAGATTTTTCTAATATTAATATTACAGTATTAAGTCCAGGGGTTCCTTTAGAATCAGATATAGCACAAAAGAGTATAAAAAGTGGAGTAGAAACAATTGGAGAAATAGAATTTGGTTTTAGATATTCATATCGGAACAATACTTGCAATAACAGGAACAAATGGTAAAACAACAACAACAACACTTTTAGGTGATATAATAAGAAGACATACTCCAAACTCATATGTAACTGGGAATATTGGTTTTCCAATATCAGATATTGCAGATAAAACAGATGAAAATAGTATAATTGCAGTAGAAACAAGTAGTTTTCAATTAGAAACAATAAATGAATTTAGACCAAAAGTGTCAGCAATAATAAATATTACAGAAGATCATTTAAATAGACATAAGACAATGGAAAGATATATTGAATGTAAGTTCAATATAACAAAAAATCAATCATATGGTGATTATGTTATATTAAATTTAGATGATGAAATGATAGTAAGATATACACTTGAACATATTTTCCACTCAGATCTAAATATTGTATGGTTTTCAAGTACTCTTACAAGAAAAGAAATTATAGAAAAGATAGAATATATAAACGAAGTAAGATATGAATATATAATGAAAACAAAACCTTTTGAAAATGGAGAAAAGAAAGAAAAATGGATAAATGATTTTAAAGATTATGCTTTCTTTAAAAATTATATATATATTCAAAAAGAAAAAATTTGTATATCTTTAGAATGCAAAGATTCTAATATAGATGAAAGTGAAAAAGATATATTTAGTGAAGAAAAGGAAGAAAATTACAGGGTTTTAGTAAATATTAAAGATATACATTTACTTCGGAAGACATAATATAGAAAATATCATGGTAGCAAGTGGAATGGCATATATTATAGGAATAAAGAGAAATATAATAAAAAATGCAGTAAAAGAATTTAAAGCAGTAGAACATAGAATAGAATATGTAGCAAATAAGAATGGAATATATTACTATAATGATTCAAAAGGAACAAATCCAGATTCAACAATAAAAGCTATAAATGCAATGAATAGAAGAACAGTACTTCTTTTAGGTGGTTCAGATAAAAATAGTGATTTTACTAAACTTGTTAAATCATTTAATAAAAATATAGTATATGTAGTGCTTTATGGACAAGTAAGAGAAAAGATAAGAAAAACATTAGATGAAAATGGATATAATGATTATTCTGTTGTAGAAACAATGGATGAAGCATTAGATGAAGCAATTAAACATTCAAAAGAAGGTATGAATATATTATTATCACCAGCATGTGCAAGTTTTGACCAATATAAGAATTATGAAGAAAGACGGAGATCATTTTAAAAAACTTGTAATGGAAATAGAAGAAATATAAAGATAAATAAAAAATATCTATTTATAAAGAGAAAGGTATACTTAAAAAGCTAGCTTAGGTATATCTTTTTATTATCTTTAAGAACTTTTTAAGTCTTGTACTTCAAATGTAAAGCTATTAAAAATACATAAAAGAGTTATATGTTTAAATTATATAAAATCAATTGAAAATATTAGTTTGAATAGCTATAATGAAGGTATAGAAGATAAGTAAAAAACTATGTAAATATATTTATACATAGAAGTTCTTAAATTCTAGAAAGGATGTAAAGATGAGGTGTGAAGAGTGGAATGGATTTGTAAAAGGAGAATGGCAATATGAAATAAATGTAAGAGATTTCATACAAAAAAACTATACTCCATATAATGGAGATTCTAGTTTTTTAGAAGGACCTACAAAAAGAACAGATGAACTTTGGAAAGAAGTATTAGAATTATATAAGAAGGAAAAAGAAAATGGTGGTGTATTAGAAGTATCAGCAGATGTTGCATCAACAATATTATCACATAATCCTCGGATATATAGATAAAGATAAAGAACAAATAGTAGGGCTTCAAACAGATAAGCCTCTTAAAAGAGCTATAATGCCAAATGGTGGTATTAAAATTGTAGAAAAATCATGTGATGCTGCAGGAGTTAAATTAAGTCCTGAAATAAAGAAAATATTTACAGAATATAGAACAACACATAATGATGGTGTATTTAGAGCATATACAGAAGAAATAAGAAAAGCAAGATCAAGCCATCTAATAACAGGACTTCCAGATCGGATATGGTAGAGGAAGAATAATAGGAGATTATAGAAGAGTAGCATTATATGGTGTTGATTTTATAATAGAAGAAAGAAAAAAAGATTATAAAAATACAACAGCAGAAAATATAACAGAAGATATAATAAGATTAAGAGAAGAAGTATTTACACAAATAGTTGCATTAGAAGAATTAAAAGAAATGGCAAAAAGATATGGATATGATATTTCAAGACCAGCTAAAAACTCAAAAGAAGCAGTACAATGGACATATTTTGCATATCTTGCAGCAATTAAACAACAAAATGGTGCAGCAATGAGTATTGGTAGAGTATCAACATTTTTTGATATATATTTTGAAAGAGATTTAAAAAATGGAACAATAACAGAAGCTGAAGTACAAGAAATAATGGATCATTTTGTTATGAAATTAAGACTTGTAAGATTTTTAAGAACGCCAGAATATGATGCATTATTTAGTGGTGATCCGGTATGGGTTACAGAATCAATAGGTGGTATGGGAATAGATGGAAGAACACTTGTAACTAAAAACTCATATCGTATAATTCAAACATTATACAATATAGGCCCATCACCAGAACCAAACTTAACAGTATTATGGAGTACAAGATTACCAGAAGAATTTAAGAAATATGTAGCACAAGCTTCAATAGATACAAGTTCACTACAATATGAAAATGATGACCTTATGAGAGATTATTGGGGAGATGACTATGGTATTGCATGTTGTGTATCTGCGATGAGAATAGGAAAACAAATGCAATTTTTTGGAGCAAGAGCAAACCTTGCTAAAACATTATTATATGCTATAAATGGTGGTATTGATGAAAAAACTAAGAAACAAGTAACACCAAGATTCGAACCAATAACATCAGAATATTTAGAATATGATGAAGTAATGGAAAAATTTGACCAAATGCAAGAATATGTTGCTAAAACATATATGAATGCACTTAATATAATTCATTACATGCATGACAAATATGCATATGAATCAATAGAAATGGCACTTCATGATAGAGATATATTAAGAACTATGGCATGTGGTATAGCAGGGCTTTCAGTAGTTGCAGATGCATTATCAGCAATGAAATATGCAAAAGTTAAAACAATAAGAGATGAAGACCGGAATAGTTGTAGATTATGAAATAGAAGGAGATTTTCCTAAATTTGGTAATGATGATGACAGAGTAGATACTATAGCAAGAGATATAACAGTAAACTTTATGAAAAAATTACAAAAACAACCAACATATAGAAATGCAACACCAACAATGTCAATTTTAACAATAACATCAAATGTTGTTTATGGTAAAGCAACAGGAAATACACCAGATGGAAGAAGAGAAGGTGCACCATTTGGACCTGGGGCAAATCCTATGCATGGAAGAGATACACATCGGAGCTTTAGCGGTATTAAATTCATTAACAAAAATACCATATAAGTATGCGGTAGATGGTATATCATATACATTTGCAATAACACCTGCAACACTTGGAAATACTGATGAAGCTAAAAGGACAAATTTAGTATCAATGCTTGACCGGATATTTTGGACAAAATGCACACCATATAAATGTAAATGTATTTAATAGAGAATTATTATTAGATGCAATGGAACATCCAGAATTATATCCACAACTTACAATAAGAGTTTCAGGATATGCAGTAAACTTTACAAAACTTACTAGAGAACAACAATTAGATGTAATTAATAGAACAATACATGAAAAAATATAGGATAAAATGAAAGAAATAATAGGAAATATACACTCAGTAGAGAGTTTTGGAGCAGTAGATGGCCCAGGAATTAGAACAGTAATATTTATGCAGGGATGTAAACTTAAGTGTAAATATTGTCATAACAGAGACACCTGGAAAGAAGGAATAGGGAAAAATTATACAGTAGAGGAAATGGTAGAATATGTGTTAAGATATAAGCCGTATTTTGATTCATCAGGAGGGGGAGTTACAATATCTCGGAGGAGAACCTCTCCTTCAACCTCTTTTTGTATATAATCTTTTTAAAGAACTAAAAAAATATGGAATAAATACAGCTTTAGATACATCTGGAAATTTTGAGATAACAAAAGAAATTGAACAAGTTTTGGAAGTTACAGATTTAGTACTTCTTGATATAAAACACATTGATGATAAAAAATGTGTATCATTATGTGGGATTCACAATAATTTAGAATTAGAATTTGCAAAACATTTAGATAAAATAGGGAAAACAATATGGATAAGACAAGTTTTAGTACCAGGATATACAGATAATGAAGAAGATTTAGAAAATTTAAGAGATTTTCTAATGACTTTAAATAATATAGAAAATGTAGAAATACTTCCATATAAAGATTTTGGAAGATATAAGTGGGAAGAAATGGGAATAAATTATCCTTTAGATGGTGTAAGGATTGCAAATGAAGAAGATGTAAAAAAAGCAAAAGAAATATTGCAAATAGAAAAGATTGTAAATAAAAATAAGAATGATGTAAATAATTAATTAAATTAACTGAAATTAAGAATATAAATGAAAAGTAAAAAAAGATGAGATAAACATATTTTTGTTATCTCATCTTTTTATATGTAAAGATATTACATTTATTTTGGAGGCGACACCCGGATTCGAACCGGGGATCAAAGTTTTGCAGACTCGTGCCTTACCACTTGGCTATGTCGCCTGGAGCGAGAGACGGGGTTCAAACCCGCGACCTATGCCTTGGCAAGGCATCGCTCTATCAACTGAGCTACTCTCGCATTACTTTAATAGTATAATATTATTATATTATATTGTCAATAATTTAAGAGTTGCTAAGGTTTGTTATTTGGTTAAAGATTTTTAAACTTATCTTCTAATAATAAGATTATACCAACAATTTCAGAACAATTTAATTTTTGAGCTATTATAAGTTCAGGTCTATCATAATCAAACATTGTAGAGAATATTTTAGAATTTTTGTATTTTGTTTTAATTA
>CALIMU010000072.1 GCA_938045355.1 uncultured Clostridium sp.
AAATATCTAAACTTTTAAAAAAAGACCTATCTAATCCAGACTATTCTGAAGATAGTATGAAAATATATAGGTATAATAAGGAGATAATATAGTAATATAATAAAAGGAAAAACCTCAAGTCTATTATTTAGTAGAGCTTGAGTGTTGTTTATTTTAGAGCTATTTTAATTTAATATTTTTTCTAATGTTTTCTATAATATTTTTATCAATTATTATTTTATATGATTCTTCTAGTTCTTTGTAACTTGCTAACAACTGTTCTCTTTGTTTTGATTCGTTTAATTTTTTTGCCATTTCTTGAGCATCAGTTTTAAATTCTATTGAATATTCTTTTATATGATTAGAAAGTATTTGATATTGATAAATTGAAAATAATGTATTTTGATAATTGTATGTAAATTCACTCAATGCTTTAGCTTGTTTGTCCGGGAATAAATACATTATCTTTGTTGATATTTCTCTTATTTCTTCAAGTCTTGTTAATAGCTGTTTTTGATAGGGATGTTCTAATGTTTTATAAACACATATTGTTATATCTTCTAAATATGAATTATTAGTTAAATTTTGAAAATCAAAATCTACCATTAAAACTACTGAATCATCTTTATTATCATCGTTTAGTATTATCTCTCGGTTTTCTTCATATAGTTTCAACAAGCCTGTTACTTTAATCAACACATCCATTCTTTTTTCAAATAGATTTTGTTTATTGCTTACTTTAATTTGTTCTGAAGTCTGTAACAATGCAATTACTGCAGTTACAGCTGTAATTATAGAAAACCAAAAACTTGATTCTTTTAAAAATTCCATTGTTTCCTCCTATATTAGATTATATATGTATATAATTAAATTTTCTCCCATTATATCACAAGAACGATTACATATCTATGAATAAAAATAAGTGTTAATTTACTGAGTTAATTTACCGTTTCTCCCTTTTTTTAAGTTTGTATATATAAATATATATCTTTAATATGATATAATTATAATTAATTATATGTAATTGTATTAGTGTAGATACTAATTGCATTTTTGGGAAGATAGGAAGTTAAAATGAATAGAAAAGAAAAAGGATCTAGTATTAAATTAGAAGGTAAATTACAAGAATTAGAAGAAAAACTAGGATATGTGTTTAAAAATAAGAAATTACTTGAAACAGCGACATTTCATAAATCATATGCATATCAAATAGATAGAGAAAGTAATGAAAGATTAGAATTTTTAGGTGATAGTATATTAGAATATGTTATGACAGAACACTTATATAATTTACTTCCAAATGAAAATGAAGGAAATCTTACTAAGATACGTTCATATATAGTTTGTGAAGAAAGTTTGTATACTGTTGCAAGTAATCTTGAATTTAAAAAATATATGAATATATCAAAAGCACAAGAAAATTCATCAGGAAAATCTAAAGCGATACTTGCAGATATGGTAGAAGCAGTAATTGCTGCGATTTCTTTAGACTCAGATATATTTACAGCAAAACAGTTTATAATATCAAACTTTAAAAAGATAATTGAATATGCTATAAATACAGATAATTTAAAAGATTATAAGACAACATTTCAAGAACTTGCAGGTAAATTTGGAATAAACAAAATATATTATGTACTTTTGGAAGAAAGCGGACCAGACCATGAAAAGAAATTTGTTTTTGAACTTAATGCTGTTGTAAAAGGAAAAAATAAGAGGTTCGGAATAGGAACTGGTGGTAGTAAGAAAGAAGCACAGATGGAAGCTGCTAAAAAAGGATTGGAGGAATTAGAAAAATATGAAGAAAACATTAAAGACTATTCTTCAAAATAGTATAGATGAAAAGAAATATATATTTAAATACCCTATAACAACATTTAAATATTATGATAATGCAAACTTTTTACTTGTAGATAATGTAGAAGAAAATATTAATCAAATAAAAGAAAACAAAGAGATGGAAGAAGATTATAATCAAAATATATGTGATTACAATATTGAAAGAGATATTGAAAGATATTTAGAAGAATATAATGATGAAAATATAGCTAATAATTATACTAAAAAGATATATATATTGGGTGGTTTATACCAAAAAGATAAAAAAGAAATATATAGTGAGTTAAAGAAAATAAGAGAATTTGCTAAAAAAGTAGGTGTAAAAGAAATAGCATTAGAACTTCCAGTAAAATATGTATTAGAAAATAGTATAAGAGAATTAAAGAAACATGGAGTAAAAGAAATAATATTAAGTACAATATCATTAGATGATGAAATATTAGAAAAAAATGGTTTGAATTATGGATATAAGGAAATAACAAAAGCAGTATTTAAAATAGCATTATCTTTTATGAAGATGAGTTTAAGTTTAATAATAGGTTTAAGTAATGATGAAAAAGAAGAATTAAGATCAATATATAAGGCTAAGGAATTGAAACCTAAAACTATAATTTTTATGCAAAATATTGTTTTAAAAGGAACAGAAAATGCTAAGAAGTTTGTAAGAGGAAATTTAAAAATGTTATCTGTTGAAGAAAATAAAAATTTACTTGAAAAAGCAACAAAAATGGTATTAGAAAAGAAAATATTAGATATTATATATATAAAGAGTATACAAGAAAATAG
>CALIMU010000073.1 GCA_938045355.1 uncultured Clostridium sp.
CAATGCCCAACACATGGTAAACCGTAGCCGAATAAAAATCGACATTCGGTATCAGATGCTTGGTATGCTTCATATAGGCTTCAATTTCCACTGAAAGCTGATACCAAACCTCATCCTTGGTCCCCTGTGTCAAATCCTTAGCCATTTGACGCAAGTATTTTTTCTGCATTTTTAAGTACGCGTATTCGTTCAGTTTCATTTTCTAAATGATGAAATGATGCTAAAAAAATAATAGATTAAAATAATTACAATCATAATTAAATTTATTTTCCTTCTATTTTGTAAATATTCTTTTAAAAAATTCACATCTATTCTCTTTCCTTCCAATTACTTATTTCTAATTTACTTCCTTGAGTGTTTCGATAAAATTTTGATTCAATATATGAATAAACAATATAGATTAATAAAAAAGTTTGAACTATTAACACTGAAAAAAATATATGTATTATTATTTTTACCTCCTTTTTTAATTTACAGCATTCTACCATAAAAACTTTAATTGTCAATATCTTTTTTCATTATTTCAAGAAATAAAATATATAATGTATTCTTACCTCCAAATTTTTATAATAATTTAATATTTCTTTAATTCCTTGGAAATCAAGGTATTTCTCTATTTTTATTATCTATAAACATAAAATCCAATTGAAATTTCAATTCCTATATATTAAATTATATATTAACAATGCATGATTAAATATAAGTACAATTTAATATTATTAAATCTTATGCATAGTACAAAAGAAAGGAAATTATATGTACACTTCGTTCAAAAAAACAATAATATTATTATTAATGTTTCTTGTAATATTTGGAATAAGCTCATTTGCAACCAAATATAAATTAATTGACACTGAGATTTCATTTGAAAATGGTGTAAAAATAAGACTAACTACATCTAAAAATGTAAACAGTACAGATGTATTAAAAAATAATAATATTTCAATTTTAGAACATGAAAAGGTTGAAGAAAAAATTCAAGATTCTAAAAGAATCATACGAATCATATCAGATAATTCCAAAAATAATATTGTAACAACATTCACAGTTTCTGAAAATTCTAATATAAAAGAAATTGTAAATAATAAAATGTATAATAATCTTACTGAAAAAATAGAGGTTGTTGAAGTTGAAATTCCTTTTAGCACTATAACAAGGCAGATTGCAAGTTCTAAAGATTCACATTCTCAAGTTGTACAAGAAGGTAAAAATGGAGTTAAGATAATAAAATATAGACTCTTATTTAATAACAATGAACTTATTAACAAAGTTGAATTATCATCAGAAATCAAAGTAAAACCTATTGATAAAATAGTAGAAATTACTAGTAATGTTGTTTCAAGAAAGCTTGAAACTCCAAGAACTGTAGAAGAAAATTCAAAAGCACAATCACAAACTCAATCACAAGAACAACCAAAAGCAAATTATTCTGGTAATAGATGGAAATATACTGCAGAAGAGCTTGACTTAATCTGTGCCATAACTGCACAAGAATCTTCTTCAAGTTATGAAGGAGCTTTAGCTGTTATTTCAACAGCAATTAACAGAGCAAATTCATCTAAATGGAGACAATATGGAAAAGATCCTCTTTCACAATATAAAGGACAAGGACAGTTTACATATTCAATAGATGGGCAATATAAAAAAAGACTTAATGGAAATTATAGTTCTGCTGTAAAACAAGCAGTTATTGATGGATTAAATGGTAAAACAAATCATAATTACCTATCTTTTAGATCATCATCACATGCAAGAAAATATGGTATTACTGGACTTACAGTAGGTGGAAATACATTTTATTCAAATTAATTTTAAAAGACTCAACACAAAGAACAAGTGATTTAATATCACATAATCTTTACATTGAGTCTTTCTTCATTTTTCACTTAATAATCTAATCCAAAATAATAGATTTCTGTTCTACCAAGCAATCCATATTGACATAAACTGTCTAGTTTTCTGTCAATATATTCTTCCATTTCCAACTTTTTATTCCCAAAATATTTTTCTATTTTTGGTGCTAATCTCTCAATAATCTCTTCCTTTGTAAATTTCCCTTGAATATTCAGCACTTCAAGGGTTACAATTCCGCCCAGAGTTTCTTTCATTTTGTTACCTCCTAAACATTTAATTTTAAATATTTATTTTGCAATATTAACTATATTATAACATTTCTTTAAATAAAAATACATTACTAAAATAAGACATTGCTTGCTTTTTTTGACTTTTTTCTAAAACACATGTATAATATTGTTAAGTTTGGAGGTATAAACTTAAATTGAAAAAATTAATTAAAAAAAGTATTGTTTTAGTTATAATGTTTATTTTTATATTATCAGCTTTTTCTATAGCTAATAATATGTTTTTAAAACAAACCACTATAACATTCATAGATAAAAAGTCTATTTCATTTATGAGTTCAAAAGATGCTTCACCAGAAGATATTTTGAAAAAAAACAATATTTCACTTTTAGAAGATGAAAAGTTAAACATTTTAGAAGAAAATAATTCACTAAAATTAACTATTTCAAAAAAAGAAAAAACTAATCAAGATGAATCTAAAAACACAACATTAAATACTAATAGTAATTTAGAAACATCTTACAATTCAAATCATAAAGAAGAGAAAATAGAGACAACTATAATAGAAATACCATTTAATACTGTAACTAAAAACTTATCTAAAAATGCTGCTGATACAGCATCTAAAATACTACAAGAAGGTAAAAATGGTAAGAAAGAAGTTACATCTAGAAACACATATGTAAATGATAAACTTGTTGATTCTGTTGAAATAAGTTCTAAAATATTAGAAGAACCTATTGATAAGATAATACAAGTATCAGCAAAATCAATTTCAAGAAGTGGAGCATCTGTAACTAGATCTAATAATAGATATAACTATAGTGATTCAGAAATAGATCTTTTATGTGCTATAACTGCACAAGAATGTTCTACAAGTTATGATGGAGCTTTAGCTGTTATTACAACTGCAATGAATAGAGCATCATCTTCAAAATGGCAAAAATATGGAAAGGATCCACTTTCACAATATAAAGCAAAAAATCAATTTACATATTCAATAGATGGTCAATATAGAAAAAGACTTAATGGTAATTATAAATCTTTTGTAAAACAAGCCGTATTAGATGCTTTAAATGGTAAAAGAAATCATAATTATCTAAGTTTTAATTCAGCATCAACTGGTAGATTAGGTAAAATAATAGGAGATAATGTGTATTTCTAAATTAGATATCAATAAATGATAAATATTAAAATATATAAATGTAAAATTAATTAAACATAAAATTAAAATAAAAAA
>CALIMU010000074.1 GCA_938045355.1 uncultured Clostridium sp.
ATATTAAAAATAAATAAATATAATTAATTATATAATATGATGTACAAAGGAAGAGAACATGAAAAGAGATAACAAAAAAAATGATATAAAAAAGATAGCAATATTAACAAATGGAGGAGATGCTCCAGGACTTAATGCTGTAATAAGAGCAATTGTGAAAACAGCAGAAAAATATAATATAAAATCATATGGATATATAGATGGATTTAGAGGACTTCTTAATAATGAATATGTTGAATTAACATCAAAACAAGGAGTAGATAAATTATTATCAAGAGGTGGTACTGTAATAGGAACATCTAATTCAACTAACTTATTCAATTTTCCAGTAAAAAATAAAAGTGGAAAAATAGAATATAAAGATTTAAGTGATATGTGTATAGAAAATGTTAAAAAGTTAGGATTTGATTATATATTTACACTAGGAGGAGATGGAACTCAAAAATCTGCAAGAGATTTTGCAAAAAAAGGGTTAAATATTATAGGAATACCAAAAACAATAGATAATGATGTTGCAGATACAGATATGACCTTTGGATTTTTAACTGCAGTAAATACAGTAACAGAAGCAATAGATAAACTTCATACAACAGGAGAATCACATAAAAGAATAATGGTTGTAGAGGTAATGGGAAGATATGCAGGATGGATTGCATTATATTCAGCAATAGCTGGAGGAGCAGATATTTGTCTAATACCTGAGATAAAATATGATTTTGAAAAACTTGTAAAACATATAGAAAAGAAAAAGAAAAAAGATAATAAAAAATATATGATAGTAGTAGTTTCAGAAGGTGCTATAGAAAAAGAAGGAAGACTAATAATAAAGAAAGTTTTAGAAGATTCTTCAGGTCTTGATAATATAAGGCTTCGGAGGAGCAGGTGATTATGTAGCAAGAAAACTAGAAGAACTTACAGGAATACCAGCAAGAAATACTACACTTCGGTTATATACAAAGAGGTGGAAGTCCTATTGCACAAGATAGAATATTATCATCAATGTATGGAACAAAAGCTATGGAATATGCATTAGAAGGAAAAAATTCTATACTTGTTACATATAGAGGTGGTAAAATTGGATATGTAACATTAGATGAAGTTGTTCGGAAGAAATACAAAAATAGGAGCAGCATCACGGAAATACAGAAGAAAGTAATATTAAAAAAATTAAAATGGATGATGAATTATTAGAAGTAGCAAAAAATCTAGATATATCATTTGGAAATTAATTTCTTAGCTATTTGCAATATAATTAAAAAAAAGATATAATACTAATTACGATAAAATAAAGAAAGAAGGAAAAATATGTATAAAATTGTAAAGTCAGAAAATGAAAATGAATTAAAATTAGAATTAACAGTAACAGCAGAAGATTTTAAAGCAGCTGTAAAAAAAATATATAATGAAAATAAACGTCACTTTAAATTACATGGTTTTAGAGCAGGTAAAGTGCCATTTGAATATGTTATAAAATATTATGGAGTAGAAGTATTTTATGAAGATGCATCAAGAGAAGTAATAATAAACGATTTAGAAAAATTTATGGATGATGAAAAATCTAAAAATGTATTACCATTAGAACCAAGAGTTGATGTAAAAGAAGTTGATTATGAAAAAGGATTAAAAGCAGAAGTTATATATCAATTAGAACCAAAAGTTGAACTTGGTAAATATAAAGGAATAGAATTAAAAAGAGAAGAAATAAAAGTAACAGATAAAGAAGTAGAAGAACATATATTAGAAGAAGCTAAGAAAAATGCAAGAATAGAAGAAGTATCTAAAAAATCTAAAAAAGGACATATATTAAATATAGATTTTGAAGGATTTACTAAAAATGAAAAAGAAGAATTAGTAGCATTTGCAGGAGGAAAAGGTGAAGGATATGATCTAAAACTTGGATCAAATACATTTATACCAGGATTTGAAGACAAATTAATTGGAACTAAAAAAGATGAAGAAAAGGAAATAAATGTAAAATTCCCTGAAGAATATCATGCAAAAGAATTAGCAGGAAAAGATGCAATATTTAAAGTTAAAATAAATACTGTAAAAGAAGAAATAGTTCCTAAAATAGATGAAGAACTTGCAAAAGATTTAGGATATGAAACTTTAGAAGAACTACAAAAAGAAACTAAAGAAAATCTAGAACTTGAAAAAGAAACTAAACAAAAAAGAGAACTTGAAGTACAAGCAGGTGATAAAGTTTTAGAAAGCTCAAAAGTAGAAGTATCACATGAAGAAATACATCATACATTTCATCAAATGATAGAAGGATTTGCAAGACAAGGTATATCAATGGAAATGTTTGCACAAATGCTTGGAAAAACACCAGAAGAATTACATGATGAATATGAAAAAGAAATTGAAAAAAATACAAAATTACAATATATCTTAGTTGAGATAGCAAATAAGGAAAAATTAGCTGTAGAAGATAAAGAAATAGATGCAGAATTAGAAAGAAAATCAGCAGAATTTTCTGATAAACCATCTGTAGAACAATTAAGAAAATATGAACCACTTGTAAGAGAAGTTACAAGAAATATACAAGTTAAAAAAGCAATGGAATTTATACTTGCAAATGCAAAATATACAAAATAATTAATATAATAAAGGAGGAAGTATGGAAAAAAACACATTAATACCATATGTTATAGATAAAACACCTAATGGGGAAAGATCTTATGATATTTATTCAAGACTTTTAAAAGATAGAATAATAATGCTTACAGAAGATGTAAACCATGTTACAGCAAGTTCAATTGTTGCACAATTATTATTCTTAGAATCGGAAGATCCAGATAAAGAAATATCTTTTTACATTAACAGTCCAGGAGGATCAATTACTGATGGAATGGCAATTGTTGATACTATGAGATATATAAAATGTCCTATATCAACTATTTGTGTAGGTATGGCAGCAAGTATGGGAGCTGTACTTTTAGCATGTGGTGATAAAGGAAAAAGATTCGCAACTCCAAATTCAGAAATAATGATACATCAACCATTAATATCAGGAGGATTATCAGGACAAGCAACTGAAATAAAAATACATGCTGATCATATTTTAAGGACAAGAAGTAGATTAAATAAACTTTTAAGTGAACAAACAGGTCAAGATTTAGAAACAATAGAAAAAGATACTGAAAGAGATAATTATATGCTTGCAGAAGAAGCATTAAAATATGGACTTATAGATGGAATATTAGATAAGAGGCACTAAATTTAATGAAAAATAATGACAATGATAAAAGAAAAAATAATAATGAAATACAGGGGTTTAATAGAAAAACCCCTAAATGTTCTTTTTGTGGTAGATCAGCAGATAAGGTAGATAAAATAATACAAGGAATGCATAATTCTTCATTTATCTGTGATGAATGTATAAAAGTTTGTTATAATATGATAATGGAAACAGGCAATATACCAGTATATACTCAAGAAGAATTTAATGAAAAGCTTAAAAATGATCTTAAAGAAGAAGAATTAATTAATAGTAAACGTGAATTACTACCACAAGAGATCAAAGCAAAACTTGATGAATATGTAACAGGACAAGATGAAGCAAAAAAGATCTTATCTGTTGCAGTATATAATCATTATAAGAGAATAAATAATAGTGAAATAGAGTTAAGTGACGAAATGAAAGAAACAGAAATACAAAAGAGTAATATATTATTACTTGGACCTACTGGATCTGGAAAAACATTACTTGCTCAAACACTTGCTAAAATATTAGGAGTTCCTTTTGCAATAGCAGATGCAACAACACTTACTGAAGCAGGATATGTAGGTGATGATGTAGAGAATATATTATCAAGATTATTACAAGCAGCTGATTTTGATGTAAAAAAGGCAGAAAAAGGAATAATATATATAGATGAAATAGATAAGATTGCAAGAAAGTCTGAAAACAAATCTATTACAAGAGATGTATCACGGAGAAGGAGTTCAACAAGCATTACTTAAGATATTAGAAGGAACTAAAGCAGGAGTACCTCCTAAAGGTGGAAGGAAACACCCAATGCAAGAACTTATATATATAGATACTACAAACATTCTATTTATATGTGGTGGTGCATTTGATGGACTTGCAGATATAATAGAAAATAGGATAAATAAAAAATCTATAGGATTTAATTCAATTGTACTTTCTAAAGAAGAAAAGAAGGTTCAAAATATATTAAAAAAAGTTCAACCAGAAGATTTAGTTAAATATGGTATAATTCCAGAATTTATTGGTAGATTACCTTTAATAACAACAATAGAAGAATTAGATATAAATGCATTAAAAGATATATTAGTAAGACCAAAGAACTCTCTTGTTAAACAATATACTAAACTTGCTAAATATGATGATATTGATTTAGAATTCACAGAAGAAGCTCTTGAATCGATAGCTAAAAAAGCAATAGAAAGAAAGACAGGAGCTAGAGGACTTAGATCTATAATTGAAGGTATTATGACTGAAATAGTATATAAAACATCTGCTAAACATATAAATGGTAAATGTATAATAACTAAAGAAGTTATAGAAGGAACAGGAGAACCTGAATATATATTAAATGAAGTTGAAACTAAACATGAATTTGAAGAAGTAGAATAACACATAACTTCGCAAAATCATCATTTGAAAATTAAGAGATAGGATGAGAGTATCCTATCTCTTTTTTGATACCTAATTAATAACAAAATTAAAGACATTTATTTATAATATAGAATAGAATATATTAACTTACATATTATATTTTTCTTATATATTTAT
>CALIMU010000075.1 GCA_938045355.1 uncultured Clostridium sp.
GAATTGGTCCTGATACCTTTGCTCCTGTTTTTTTAGCAGTTTCTACTATCTTTTCAGCAGACTGTTCTAAAACTACAGAATCATAAGCTTTAAGTCTAATTCTTATTTTGTCACTTTTTGCTCCTGATGTAACTCTAGCTGTTGTTTTAGCTTCTTTTTCAACATTTGTTGCCATTGAAATTTCCCTCCTTGTTTTTTGTTATAAGTCGGAAGCTATAAACGCACCCTGGTGTTCTATAGTAGAACATCATAAAATCCTAAGCTCTGCATGAAATCTTAGGATAAGTACTCTTAATTTTATAAAACTTACCGCCTGGTCTTTGCCATGACATACTCCATAGGAGTTCCCTACCTCACCTGATATTAAAGGTCTGTAGCCACATCCTACTTCATCGCATCACTTACATGCTTTTTTATTATAATATGTTTTTACCTTAAAGTCAACATATTTTAATAATTTTGTAACAAATCTTTCTAAATCCATTACTTCATTTTCCTTATTTCCTCTTCTTCTTATAGATAATACTTTTTCTTCTACTTCTTTTTTACCAAGTATTAACATATATGGAACTCTTTCAAGTTCTGCTTCTCTTATCTTATAACCTATTTTTTCTGCTCTACTATCTACTTTTACTCTTATCTTATTTTTTAATAATTCTTTTTCAATAGTTTTTGCATATTCTAATTGTTCATCAGATATTGGAAGAATCTTAACTTGTGTAGGTGATAACCATAATGGAAATCTTCCTTTGTATTCTTCTATAATATATGCCATAAATCTATCAATACTTCCGAAGTATTGCTCTATGTATAACAATTGGTCTTTGTCTTGAACCATCTTCTGCTATATATTCAAGTTCAAACCTATTTGGAAGTAAGAAATCTAGCTGACATGTTGAAAGTGTTACATCATGTCCGAAGTGCTGTTTTTATTTGAACATCAAGTTTTGGTCCATAAAATGCTGCTTCACCTTCTGCTTCATAATATTCAAATCCTGATTCTTTTACTATTTCTCTTAATTCTGATTCTGCTTTTTCCCACATTTCATCATCATCATAGTATTTTTCCTTATTTCCCTTATCCCTTAAAGATAATCTAATCTTATATTCTGATATTCTGAAATCTTTATATACATCTAAAATTAAACTCATAACATCTGCAACTACTGATTTTATTTGATTTCTTGTTACAAATATATGTGCATCATTTTGACACATTTGTCTAACTCTTTCAAGTCCTGTAACTGCACCACTTGCTTCATATCTAAAATCATGTGCCATTTCACCAATTTTAATTGGTAAATCTCTATATGAATGTAACTTATTTTTATATATAAGCATATGGTGTGGACAATTCATTGGTCTTAAAACAAAACTTTCATTATCAAGTTTCATTTCTGGAAACATATCTTCTTTGTAATGATCCCAATGTCCACTTATCTTATATAATTCTGTGTTTGCAAGTGATGGTGAATATACATGGTTATATCCTTGTTCTATTTCCTTATCTACAATATATCTTTCAAGAATTCTTTTTATAACTGCTCCATTTGGTAAAAAAATTGGAAGTCCTGAACCCACAAGTTCATGTGTCATAAATAATTCTTGTTCTTTCCCTATTTTTCTATGGTCTCTTTCTTTTGCTTCTTTTAATTTTTCTAAATATTCATCAAGCATTGATTTTTTAGGAAATGAAACTCCATATATTCTTTGAAGCATTTTATTTTTTTCATTTCCTCTCCAATATGCTCCAGATACTGATAAAAGTTTTATTGCTTTTATAGGTTTTATAGTTGGAATATGTGGGCCTTTACAAAGATCTTCAAATTCACCTTGTTTATAGAATGATACTTTTTCAACATCATCACCTAAATCTTTTAATATTTCAACCTTATAGATTTCACCTAAATCTTCATAATATTTTATAGCATCTTTTCTATTCATTTCTCTATATTCTAATGAATAACCTTCTTTTACTATTTTTCTCATTTCTTCTTCTATTTTTTCTAGGTCTTCTGTTGTAAAAGGTTTTTCACTATCAATATCATAGTAAAATCCATTATCTATAGCTGGACCTATTGCAAGTTTTACATTTTTATATAATCTTTTTATTGCTTGTGCCATAACATGTGAAGTAGTATGCCAAAATGTTTTTTCATCTACTTCCATTGTTTTCCCACCATCTAATTTAATTATAAACATAATATTTCCTTCTTTTTTCTTAAGTTCTTAATTTTTTTCTAATTTAATATTGCCTTTTTACTCTTTTTGTTTATTATTTATTATTTTAATCATTTTTAAATTTAAGCTCTTGGATGATTTTCTTTATATTGGTCATCAATAAGTTTCATATATACTTGTGTTGATGCAATATCAGTATGTCCAAGCATTGTTTGTACTGCTCTCATATCTGCACCATTTTGAAGTAAATGTGTTGCAAATGAATGTCTTAACACATGTGGTGTTATTTCTTTATCAATATGTGCTTGTTCTTGATATTGTTTTATGATCTTCCAAAAACCTTGTCTTGTAAGTCTATTTCCCATAATATTAACAAATAATGGCTTTTCATCTTCTGTTTTTAATAAATATGGTCTTGAATTATCTAAATATTCTACTAATGCCTCTTTTGATATTCTTCCTAAAGGAACAACCCTTTTACTATATCCTTCATTACATACTACATATGAATCTACTAAGTTAACATCTTTTAAATCTAAATTTATTATTTCTGAAACTTTCATTCCTGTTGCATATGCAAATTCTAACATTGCTTTATCTCTTATACCTTTTAAATCATTTGATTTAGGTTGAGATAATAATATTTCGACTTCATCAGATGTAAGAACCATAGGTGCTTTTTTTTCAATTTTAGGCATATTTATCTTATTTGTTGGAATAGCTTTTATAAGTTTCTTTTTTAATAAGAACCCATAAAATGATCTTAATGTTGCAAGTCTTCTTGATACACTTGCAGCTTTTCTTCCTTCACCATTTAGCTCTTCCATATATTTTTGAACATCATCATAACTTACTTTTAAATAATCCATATTATTTTTATTTAGATATTCAAAGAAAAAATTTAAATCTCTTCTATATGCTTGTATTGTATTATTTGAAGATTTTTTTGTATTTTTCAAATAATTCAAATATTCTGTCATTATTTTTTCCATAACTTTCCCCTACTAATATAAACATTTCTATATTTACATAATCTTTTTGCGTATTTTTATCTTATCATCTTTATATTCATTTGTAAATAAATTTTATTTAAATTTTCCATTAATGTATTATTTGAAATTTATGTTCTTTTTAAATTATTAATTTTCCATAAATCCCACCACCACCATTTTTAATAGTGATATTTCCATTTCTTGCAATCTCTACATTTTTAGCTATTTGTTTTCCAAAATTTTCTTCAATATTTTTTATACTAACCTTATTTAATATATTCATTTCTGTTCCATAAAGTTCAAGCATTTTTTCTTTTGTTTTCTTACCAAGTTTAGGTATATATTCTAATGGTATCTTATATATATATTCTGGCCTATCTTTAGGTGATATACTTTCTCCGATCTGCTATTTCAAAAATCCTATCTTCTACACCTTTAACTATTTTTTTACTTCCACATTTTTTACATTTTCCATCTTCTATTTCACTTACACATTTGCACATATCACAATATGTCTTATTATATTTACCAAGTTTTGGATACATTCCATTATTACAAATAATATAATTTAGTTTTTTATTATCATCATTTTGAATTTGATCTTCATATCCAAGAACTTTTTTAAATGATTCAAATGAAATATTTTCCATTTCAAATGTATTATATTCTCTTGCAATCTTAGGAAGTGAATGTGCATCTGAATTTGTTAAAAATCGTTTACTTGCAAGTTCTCTTATTCTATCTGCATAATCTGTATCTGCACTAAGTCCGAAGTTCTACTGCTTTTATTTTATCAAACTTTTCTTTAAATATTTTTTCTAACCTATCTATACAATGTCCATAATAACCTTTATGTGGTGTAAATATATGTGCAGGTACAAGTATACCATTATATTTTTCTACAATGTCTATAAGTTCATAACCTGAAAGTCTTGCATGTTGTGTACTTAAAGTTATATTTTTTATATATTTCTGCATTTCTTTTGAAAACCCTATAATATCTTTTAAATGTGGAAAATAACATAAGTTATGTGCAAGTCCCTTTTTACCATCTTCTCTTTTTTCTTCAGTTTCTACTTCAGCTCCTAAAATAATACATATTGTATCTTTATATATTAATCCACCTTCTTTTTGTTCATATACTTCTTTTTGTTCTATTAATTTTATTATATCTTCTATAACATATGGTGAAGCACAATCAATTATTCCTATAAGTTGTAGTCCTTTTCTGATAGCAGCTTCTTTCATTATATTTTCAAATCTAAGTTCCCTAGATGCTGTTATTTTTATAGGTTTACCATTTTCACTTCTACCTATATGTATATGCATATCTGCAAAAACTTCCATACTCACCTCCCCTATATAATTATAAAAAAAGAATAACATATAATAAATTATAGTTTATTCTTTTTTCTTTTTAATTTATTCATATATA
>CALIMU010000076.1 GCA_938045355.1 uncultured Clostridium sp.
GTAGAATAAATTATTAATTTAATATATATAGATATAAAGCGAGGATTATATGAAGGTTTTAGTTTTAAATTGTGGTTCATCATCTATTAAATTTCAACTTATAGATATGGATAATGAAGATGTACTAATGAAAGGAGTATATGAAAGAGTTTTAACTAAAGACTCACTTTTAAAAATTAAGTGTAATGGTGAAAAGATTGAAATACAAAAATCGGCATATACACATAAAGAAGGGATTGCAGAAATATTTAAAATGTTAGTTGATAAAAGATTTAATGTATTAGATTCATTAAATGATATATCTGTAATCGGACATAGGATTGTACATGGAGGAGAAAAACTTAAAAAGAGTGTTCTTGTAAATGAAGAAGTAAAAAAAGAGATAGAAGACTGTATAGAGTTAAGTCCTTTGCATAATCCAGGAGCTCTTGCAGGAATAAAAGCATGTGAAGAACTAGCTCCAAATATCCAAAATGTAACAGTATTTGATACAGCATTTCATCAAACAATGCCAGAAATAGCATATATGTATAATATTCCATATGAAATGTATGAAAAATATAAGATAAGAAGATATGGATTTCATGGAACTTCACATAGATATATAAGAGATGTTGTTAGAGAATTATTAGGTGAAGAAAACACAACTAAAATTATAACATGTCATATAGGACAAGGTGCTAGTATATGTGCAATTAAAGATGGGAAATCTATAGATACATCAATGGGACTTACTCCACTTGATCGGAATACCAATGGGAACAAGATCTGGAAGTATTGATCCATCAATTGTTACATATTTGGCAGATAAAGAAAAATTGAGTTTAAAAGAAGTTGATAACATATTAAACAAGGAATCTGGAGCATATGGTCTTTCAGGAGTATCAGCAGATTTTAGAGATATTGAAAAAGCAGCGGCAGAAGGACATAAAAGATCTATATTAGCTCTTGAATCAAATGCATATTTAACAGCACAAAAAATAGCAGGATATATTGCAACACTTCGGAGGAGTAGATGTTATTGCATTTGCAGGAGGAGTAGGAGAAAATGGACCAGAATCAAGAAAAAGAATTTGTAAATATTTAGAAGTATTTGGAATTAAATTAGATAATATAAAAAATGATGTAAAAGGGAAACAAGTAGAGATTTCATCAGATGATTCAAAAACTAAGGTATGGATAATTCCAACAAATGAAGAAATTGTAATAGCAAGAGATGCTAAAGAAATAATAACTGAAAATAATTAATACAAATGATAATTTAGAAAGGAAATATTCTATGATTAAATTAGATTTTTCAAGATCAAAATTAAGAGAACAAAGTATAATTGAATATAGTGATATAATTATAAAATATGATAAACAATTAGAAAAAGATGCAAATAATAATAGTAAAATGGTAGGATGGATGTTTTTACCTGAAAGATATGATAAAAATGAATTAGAAAGAATATTAAAAGCAAAAGAAAAAATACAAAAAGAATCTAAAGTTTTAGTAGTAATTGGAATAGGAGGGTCATATTTAGGAGCAAAAGCTGTTATAGATAGTCTAGTAAAAAAGAGTGACAATCAAAAGACAGAAGTAGTTTTTGTAGGAAATAATATGTCTACAAGATATATAAATGAAATAATTACATATATAGAAGATAAAGATTTTTCTATAAATGTAATATCAAAATCAGGGACAACAACAGAACCTGCCATAGCATTTAGAATATTTAGACAATTTTTGATAGAAAAATATGGAATAGAAGAAGCTAGAAAGAGAATATATGTAACAACAGATAGTTCAAAGGGCGCTTTAAAAGAAATAGCAGATGAAGAAGCATATGAAACATTTGTGATTCCAAATAATATTGGAGGAAGATATTCTGTTCTTACACCAGTAGGATTATTACCAATAGCAGTAGCAGGAATTGATATAAGGAAAATATTAGAAGGTGCAGAAAAAGCAATGAATGAATATTTAAACGAAGATTTATTACAAAATAATTGCTACATATATGCTGTTTTAAGATATATATTATATTCTAAATATGGAAAGAATATTGAGATATTTGGAATATATGAAGAAAACTTTAGATCTTTTTTAGAATGGATTAAACAATTATTTAATGAAAGTGAAGGAAAAGAAGGAAAAGGAATATTTTCAACAAGTGCAGTATTTACAACAGATCTTCATTCTATAGGACAATATGTTCAAGAAGGAAATAGAAATATTTTTGAGACTGTTATAAATATTATAGATATGAATGAAGAAGATATTATAATGCAAGTTCAAGAAAATAATGAAGATAATTTAAATTATCTAGAAAATATGACACTTGATTATATTAATAAAAAAACTATGGAAGGAGCATTAGATGCACATTTAGAAGGAGATGTTCCATCAATATTAATAAACCTAGAAAAATTAGATGAAGAAAATATTGGTTTTTTAATATATTTCTTTGAAAAGGCTTGTGCAATATACTGTAGATTATTAGGTGTTGATGCATTTAATCAACCAGGTGTTGAAGCATATAAGAGAAATATGGGAATATTATTAAATAAGCCATAATATTTAGATATTAAACTTTAAATATTAAAA
>CALIMU010000077.1 GCA_938045355.1 uncultured Clostridium sp.
TTAATAATATATTTAATTAAGTCTTGTTCTGCTATGATCCATTGTTAATCTCACAAACTTAAAATTAAGTGGGAAATAATTAGGCAATGAATAATGTTTATAATTTTCTACTTGTTTTATTTCAATATTATTTGTAAAACCTGCATCACCATTATATTCTACATAAAAACTCCAATTTCCGGCTCCATCTACATTTACAGCATGTTCTGTATTTAATGGCCACATATTTCTCGAATTATTATAAATTTTAATTAGTATTCTACTACCTGGTATTCCTGTTCCTCTAAATAAGAAATAATTATACACTTGTTTAATTTGTGTAGATCCTACTCCTTGCACCCATCTATAACTAGTTGTATTTTCTTTTGTTGTAACCTGTGGTACCCTTGACATACCTTTTCTAACACTTATATGTGTTTCTTGACTATTAGGTCTACCTGCTTTTTCTTGTCTTATATGTACTCCTCTTCCTTCTGGAATATTTAAAAATACTTGTGTTTCTATTCTCCAGTTACCGTGCTCCATCTACAGTTGTTCTTAATTCACCTGCTCCATCTATTCTTACTATTATTGTAGCACCTGGTTCACCTCTTCCTGTTATTTGATAATGATCATTATATAATGGATCTACTTGTGGATTTGCAAGTGGTTCTGGCGCTTTTGATACTGTGATTACTATTTCATCACTTGGTGCCCTTCTTGGTTGTTCTTGCATAACCCTTATTATCTTTCCTTGTTGTTGTACAGGTATTGAAACAACCCAATTTCCAGAATCATTTACTGTTGTCCTATATTCTCCGTACTCCATCTATTTTTACTATTATAATGCTTCCAGATGTACCTGTTCCTGATATACTTGTATCATCACTATCTACTGGATTTACAGATGGTTGTATTCCTTTTCCTTTTTGTACAACTATTGTTTCTATATCACTATCTTCTTTATCATTCATACTTTGTAATACTGATATAATTGTATCTTCTACTACATTTGAAATATTTACACTAAATCTTCCTTCTGAATTTACTGTTCCTGTTTTTATGTTTCCGAAGATTATCAATTACTTTAATTGTTGCCCCTACTACTCCATATCCTTCTACTGTTGTACTTGTATTATATATTGGATTTACTATTACTTTAGGTAATTTTTCCTTTTGAACAACAACTTTTGTATCTATACTTTCTACTTTTCCACCAGATTTTTGCACTATTTTTATTTCTGTTCCTACTGGTTGTTTTCCTATCTCAACTCTCCAATTACCACTACCGATCAACTACTGTTTTCTTTTCAACTCCGTTTACAGTAACAATTATTTCTGCTCCTTTTTCTCCAACGCCTGTTAACTCTGTAGAATTATTGTTTATAGGGTTTACTAAAGGTTTTTGTGTTTCTTTTCCAACTTTCCTAAATTTTTCTCTAAATCTTTCTTCAAATTCTTCTTTAGTTATTATATTTTCTTTTATTCCTTTATCATATATTTTTCCATCCCTAATTTCATACTTTCCTTTAAAATCACTACTATTATATAGGTTAGTAAAATTTAATGTATCTTTACTTTCTACAGCATCTTCTATACTCATATTTGAAAACTTTAATGATGCAATATCAAACAATTCTGATTTAGCATTTTCTCTTTTAGTTTTCTCTGCTTTTTGAATAAGTCCATTTTCACCTATAGCCATTTGTATTGCTATTGCTGCAAGTAATAACAGAATTATTATTGTTATTACTAATGCAAGAAGGGTTATCCCTCTTTTTTCCTTTTTATTCATACTATATCCTTTCTTATTTTCTTGTATAAAACAACAATTATTTCACACAATCATTCAATTTTATTATTATAGATATTTTTTATTTTAACAATAATATTTATATATTTGTTATTAAAATGACATAACTGAAATTTTAGGATTGATTTGCACTTAGTGAAACACTTAATAAATCCATTAAAAAGAAAAAAACACCTTCAAACTCTCAAATTTCTTTGTTTAGTTTGAAGGTAATACCATTTTTTATTTTCAATTATTCTTTATTCCTATTATTTTGTACATAA
This sequence comes from uncultured Clostridium sp., assembly GCA_938045355.1. Next base: position 2,056 of record CALIMU010000077.1, read on the forward strand.
GATATTCTATTTCAAATACTATTTTATTGTACCCCAACCATATCAATTATCTTTCCTGTTTCTATATCAACTTCATATAATCTTGAATATTCAGGCATTTTTTCTATTTTGCCTTCCATCATCTTTCTATAGTATTCCATCATAACCGGAACTTCTATTACATTATATGCTTTATTTAATATACTTGAACTATGTATCTTTTCTTTTATCTTATTTTCTATAATAGTTCCTTCTTTTCCTTCTTCTTTCAAACTATTTTTAACAGCATTTATCGCCTCTTCTTTTGTTATCTTATTATTTCCTTGTATTTCTATTTCATTATATTCAAAACTTATAGCAGATACATTATTAAAATTAGGGTTAACTATAGCTTTCCCTGCTATAATTATATTGTCTTTTTTAATTTTAATTCTTATAGAATAAGCATTATCTATTTCTTCACTCTTAATTTCTGTTATGTTATTATCTATTATTTCAAATCCTAGTTTTATTCCTAAAACTTTTAACATCTTTTTTGATTTTTCTAAATTAAATTCATTTTTTTCAAAAGCTTTAAATGTTTCTAATTCGTTTACATTAATATAATTTTTAATTCTACCATCATCATATATTTCTATTTTATTTCCACTTTCAAATATATATGTTTTAATCTTTTTATTATTATATATTTTTTCTTCTTTCTTTTTTACTTTAGATTTCTCATTAAATATATTAGTATATTTTAATATATCTCCTTCC
>CALIMU010000078.1 GCA_938045355.1 uncultured Clostridium sp.
TAAAATAATAGCTAGGGCAAGATCCCTTTGTTTTACCATACCCATAAAACTTCCTTTCTATAAATATTTATTTAAATTATTATTTATATTTTAACGTTTCCTTACTCATAAGATATATTTTAAATAGTTATTTGTCAATTATTATTTCAATAGTGTAATTTTTCTTAATACCTATTAACCTTACTTTGTTTTGCAAAATCTGTTTTTCTAGTTTCTCTTAATACATTTACTTTTATTTCGCCTGGAAATGCAAGTTCATTTTCTATTCTTACTGCCATTTCATGTGCTAAAATTTCCATTTCATCATCAGATATCTTATTTGGATCAACGATTATTCTTATTTCCCTACCTGCTTGTATTGCATATGATTTATGTACTCCTTCAAAAGAATTTGCTATTCTTTCTAAATTTTCAAGTCTTGTTATATATGATTCTAATGTATCTCTTCTAGCACCAGGTCTTGATGAAGATATAGCATCTGCCGCTTGAACTAAAATTGCTTCTACTGTTTGTGGTTCAACATCTCCATGATGTGCCTCAACAGCGTTTATAACATCTTCTTTTTCTCCATTTTTTCTAAGTACTTCAACACCTAATTCAACATGTGTTCCTTGTATTTGTGGATCATGATCTAATGCTTTACCAATATCATGAAGAAGTCCTGCTCTTGCAGCAAGTTTCTTATCTGCTCCAATAAGTTCTGCCATTATACTTGCAAGATTTGCAACTTCTATTGAATGTGTAAGAACATTTTGTCCATAACTTGTCCTATATTTTAATTTACCGTAAAAGTTTAACTATTTCAGAAGGAAGCATATCAACTCCTGATTCAAGAACTGCTCTTTTACCTTCTTCTAATACAACATCTGCAATTTCTATAACTGCTTTTTCAACCATTTCTTCTATCTTAGCAGGATGTATTCTTCCGATCTTCTATTAATTTTTCAATTGCAAGTTTTGCAACTGCTCTTCTTACAGGATCAAATGCAGATATTGTAATACTTTCTGGTGTATCATCAACAATAATTTGTACACCTGTATTCATTTCTATAGACCTTATATTTCTACCTTCTTTACCTATAATTCTTCCTTTAATTTCATTATTAGGTATTTCTACAATTGATACTGTACTTGTAGATGTATGATCTGCAGCACATTTTTGTATTGCAGATACTATTATTTCTTTTGCTATTCTTCTTGAATTATCTCTTACTTCTTCTTCATAATTCCTTATCATTTTTGCTTTTCTATTTGTAAGTGTATGTTCTAATTCATTTATTATGATCTGTCTTGCTTCATCTTTTGAAAGAAGTGCTATTTTTTCAAGTTCTAACTCTCTTTCTTTTTCAAAATTAGATACTTCTTTTTCTCTTCTTATAATTTCACTTTCTAAATTTTGAACTTTAACTAAATCTTTTTCAATTCTTTCTTCTTTCTTATTTAACTGTTCTTCTCTTTGAAAATTTCTTCTTTCAAGTGCAGATATTTCATTTCTTCTTTCAACTATTTCACGATTTGTTTCTTCTTTTAACTTAATTTCAAATTCTTTTATACTAAGTTTAGCTTTTTTTAATTCTTCATCTGCTTCTTTTTTTGCTTTATCTAAAATTGTTTTTGCTTCATTTTCAGCAGTACCGAAGTTTCTTTTCAGCTATCTCTTTTCTTACTATTATTCCTAAAATAATTGAAGTTGGTATTACAATAAAATATCCAAAAATTAATACTAATATTATATCCATGTTTTTCCCTTCAATTTCTATCCTTTTTCTTATTCTTTTATTAACTTAAATTTTTCTTTTTATCACTTATTTTATTACTCAAAATTTACATTTATTTTGATTTTTCAAGCTCTGTATGATATTATTACATATGCAAATTTATATAAATATATTATTAAAATATTATTAGAATC
>CALIMU010000079.1 GCA_938045355.1 uncultured Clostridium sp.
TATAACATGTATTTATAGATTATTCAACAGATTTTTTAAATTATGTAAACTTTTTTGCTTTTCACTTTATAATTATCTAAATATATGGTATAATATATTTGTAGTTGAAAAGGAGGTGTTGTATGTTTGATAATGAAATTATATTAGAGAATTTATCTAGAACAATGGAAATGGAAGATCAGATATTGAATAATGATGAAAAAGAGATGCTTAAAGGTATATTAGATGGAAAGAATAGTATAGATAATACTTTAGAAAGCATCAAAAATACATATTTATAGAATAAGTAGCTATTTAAAAACTTTAGATAGTTACTTATTTTTGTTTTACCTCTTTATTTTATACTTCATTAATTGATATAATAATAATGAATTATATGCTATAATTTAGGAAGGTAAAAATGAATACATCAATATATATGTATGAAGGTACAAATGTGCTGAAGAATAAGCTTCGGCATAAGAGATAATAAGCTTTTAAAAGAATATGAAAAAAAGATAGTTGCTGTAAGATTATTAGAAATGAGTATAATCGGGGTGACAGGTGATTTTTCATTGAAACATTTTATTGAAATACATAAAAAACTTTTTGGTGATGTATATTTTTTTGCAGGTGAGTTTAGGAGAGAAAATATTGCAAAAGGATCTTTTAGATTTGCAGATTATAGGTATATTGAAAATGAAATAATAAAATTATTTAAGATGATTTTAAAAGATAATATTATTTTAAATAAGAATATAGATAAAGATATGCTTGCAGAAAAGCTTGCATATTATAGTGCAGAACTTAATGTATTACATCCTTTTAGAGAAGGAAATGGAAGAACCATAAGGGAATATATAAGACAAATGGCATTAGCTTTAGGATATGTAATGAATTATAGGAAAATAACAGTACAAGAATATATGAAAGCAAGTATTTTTTCTATTACAGATATATCTAAATTAAAAGAATTATATAATATATGTTTGGAGAAAATAGATGGAATTTAAACATAAATCAGTACTTTTGAGAGAATCAATAGATGCACTTAATATTAAAAAAAATGGTATTTATGTAGATGGTACTGCTGGAGGACGGAGGCCATAGTAAGGAAATATTAAAATTACTAGATGGTGGTATTTTGGTTTGTATAGATAGAGATATAGAAGCAATAGATAAAGCAAAAAATGTATTAAAAGATTATGAAAAAAATAATGAAGTAATACTTGTACAAGAAAACCATGAAAATATACCAGAAATATTAAATGTTCTAGGGATAAATAAAGTAGATGGTATACTTTTAGATTTAGGAGTTTCATCATATCAAATAGATAATGGTGAAAGAGGTTTTTCATATATGCATAATGGAAAACTTGATATGAGAATGGATAATACAACAGGTATAACAGCCTGTGATATTATAAATGAATATAGTTTAGAAGAACTAATAAGAATTTTTAAAGAATATGGTGAGGAAAAATTTGCAAGTAAAATTGCAAAAGAGATTGTCATTCAAAGAGAAAAAAAGAAAATTGAGACAACATTTGAATTAAATCAGATTATAGAAAAAGTAAAACCATATACAAAAAAAGGACATAAATCTAAACAAGTATTTCAGGCCCTTAGAATAGAAGTTAATAAAGAAATAGTAAATCTTGGAGATTCTGTTAAAAATATGATAGATGTATTAAAAAATAGAGGAAGGATAGCAATAATAACTTTTCATTCATTAGAGGATAAAGCAATAAAAAAAGTTTTTAAAGAAAAAGAAGGAAAATGCACATGTCCAAAAGACTTACCAGTATGTGTTTGTGGATATAAGAGCTTTGGAAAAAATTTAACTAAAAAAGCTATAATTCCAAATAAGGAAGAGATTTTAAAAAATACAAGATCTAAAAGTGCAAAGTTAAGAGTATTTGAAAGAGTAGAATGATATGGAAAATAATTTTGATATTACGAAAATATATACTGAAACTGAGAATAAGAAAAAGATTGGAATTTCAAGTATATTTAGTATATTTATAGGTAAAGGTAGAGATAAGAAAAAGGTAGAAAATATAGAAAAACCTAAAAAAGATGATCTAAAACCTAAAAGAAATATGAAAATTCAAGAAAGAAGTAGAGCATATGAGGAATATATAAAGAAAAAAAAGATTAAACAAAGAGATACAAGAACTAAATTTTTTCTTTTTATATTTTTAGGTATATTATTAATATCTATGCCAATGTATATAATATTTAAATCTGCAGAATCTGATGAATTATTTAAAAAAGTAAATAGGTTAAAAGGACAAATAGAAGAACAGAGAAAAGAAAATGAACAATTAGCTTTAAATTTACAAAATCAAGCAAGTTTAATTAAGATAGAACAAGATGCTAAGTATAAGCTTGGAATGCAGAAAATAGAACCAACAAAGATTATAAAAGTTCAAACAAATGAAAAAGATTATATAGAAACAGAGAGTGTATCTACTATAAAAGATAAAGAAGAATCTGTTATAGATAAAATATTTAAATTTGTAATGAATTTATTTTAAAATTATGATATATGAGACAAAATGAACATATTAGAGGAGCAAAAGATGAAATTAATAGAAATAGTTAATAAAATTGATGTAAAGAAGATAAATGTAAAAAAAGATGAATTTCATAAATTGGAAGATATTCAAATTCTAAAAATAGAAGAAGAAAGAAGAAAAATGGCTAAAAATTCATTATTATTTTTAGATAAAGAAGAAATAGAAAAACTTAATGATAATGAAATAAAAATTTTGATAAATGAATTAAGAGAAAAAGAAGTAAAAGCAATAGTTTTAGAAACAGATACACAAAATTTAGAAGAAATTGAAAAAGAATTAGAAAAGATAAATATAGTTTTAATTTGTACAGATAATCTAGAAAATGCTAAAATAAAAGTTGCATTAGAGTTTTATGCATATCCAGAAAAAGAACTAAAGATAATAGGTGTAGTTGGTACAAGAGGAAAAACAACGACAGCATTTATCATAAGAGAAATATTAGAAAAAGCAGGAATTAGGACAGGACTTATAACAACAATGTATACAATGATAGAAGATAAAATTGTTATGCAAAATCAAGGAAAAATGCCAAGAATATTGGATTTTTTCAAAATATTGAGAGTAATGTCTAATGAAAGTATTATGTATGTAATAATGGAAACACCAGTAAGTTCCATAAAAGAAGGGTTGATGTCAAATATAAATTTTGCTTATACTGTATTTACTAATATAATAAAAGAAGAAATAAATAAAGAGAAATATGGTAATACAATGAAATGTCTAGAAAATACACTTGAAGTTATAAGGAATTCACAAAAAGTTGTAGTAAATGAAGATTGTGTTGCAAGAGAATATGTAAAAAGTAATGCAAAGAAATGTATGACATATGGAATCACAAATAAGTCAACTATAATGCCAACAAATATTAATATTAGGAATATTTACACAGAAATGACACTTAAAATAGAAAAAAATATTCTTAAGATTAAGATGTCATTAATAGGAAAGACATCTGTTTATAATGCTTGTGCAGCTGCAGCTTTAGCACATATGATGGGGATTGGAGCAGATAAGATAAAAGAAGGAATAGAGTCTGTAATAATACCAGGAAAGAGAGAAGTTGTTGCAAATAAGTTTGATATTCCTATAATGATAGATGGAGAAAGAGATAATCAAAGAATAGAAAGTTTATTAAAAGAACTTAGAAAATATGTTACAGGAAGAATTTCAGTAGTAATAGGAGCAAATGAAGGAGATACAAAAGAAAAATTATTTGAACTTGGAGTTATATTAGGAAAAAATGCAGAAATAATTAATATTACAACAGGAAATCCAGGTAAAGATAATGAAAAGAGAATGTCAAATGAAATACTTGCAGGAGTTAGAACAACAGAAGCAAGAGGATATATTGATTCAAAACTAGATAGAAAACAAATAATAGAATTAATACTTAGTAAAGCAGAAAAAAGAGATTATATAGTATTATTAGGAATTCGGATATAATAAGTTTATGAAAGTTGGAGATGATATAATACCATTTGATGAAAGAAAAATAGTAGAAGATTTCTTTAAAGATAAAGAATAAGATAATATAAAATTATATATTAAGATATTAAGAATAGAAAAGGAAATAATATGATATTAACATTATTTGTATCTATGGCACTTACACTTGTTATAGGTATATATACTGTGGAGAAACTGAAAAAGAAAAAGATAGAACAATCAGAAAGACATGATGGACCACAATCACATTTAATAAAACAAGGAACACCTACATCTGGGGGAATAATGTGTATAATAACAACAATAATATTAGGAATATTATATTACATTTTTCCACTTGGAATACTAATAGAACAAAAAGGAATATTTTTAACACTTATAATATGTTCAGTTATTTTTGGACTCATAGGATTTTTAGATGATTCATTAAAAGTATATAAAAAGAATACTGATGGACTGTCACCTAAAAAAAAGATGATTTTACTTACACTTGTAGGAATAATAACCATGACTGTATTAGTATTTGTACTTAAAATGAAGAGTTCAATATATATATACTTTTTAGAAAGTGTTTCAATAGCAGGAATTTTGAAAATACTTATAGATATAGTTGTACTTATTGCAACAACAAATGCAGTAAATTTAACAGATGGGGTTGATGGACTTTCATCAAGTGTAGGAATAGTTATTTTAACATTTTTGATGGGATATGCTATAAAATATGGAAATTTAGCAGTGGCAATATTTGATATAATTGTAATAGGAGCATATATAATTTTCTTATTATTTAATTGGCATAAGGCAAAAGTATTTATGGGAGACACAGGTTCTTTTTTCTTAGGGGCAGTAATTGCATTATCTGCAATAGCAACTCGGTCTTGAATTTGTATTACCATTTATTGCTATAATACCAGTTGTAGAAGCATTATCAGTAATATTACAAGTATTATATTATAAAAAGACAAAAAAAAGATTATTTAAAATGGCACCAATTCATCATCATTTTGAACAATTAGGATGGAAGGAAGTTAAAGTTGTAAGAATATTTGTTGGAATTACAATTTTAATGTGTATAATAACTAAATTTATAATAAGTTAAGTAAGTATAAGTGAGGATTATGGAAAGAAAAGAAAAAAAATCGATATTTATAGGAACAAGACCAGATTATATATTAATATTATTAATAGGGATAATATATATAATAGGGATAATTACACTTTTATCTGCAAGTGCTCCAACATCACTTGCAGAATCGCGGAAATAGTTATTCATATTTTCAAAGACAACTTGTATATTCAATAATAGGGATAATGTTAGCATTATTTATATCAATAATTGACTATAGGATATATAAAAATATGAAGTTTTTAGGTTTAGTATTTATAATATTAGTATTAGCAACAATTTCAGTAAAATTTTTGGGAAGAGATGCTAAAGGTGCGGTTAGATGGATTCAGATTGGTAGAATAACATTACAACCTTCTGAATTTGTTAAAGTAGGTATGATTGTGATAATTGCAGGATTTTTCTCAGAATTAGAAAAGAGGAATAAATTAAAAGATCCAATATGGTCTGTTTTAGTTCCATTAGTAGTAGGTGGATTTGTTGCAGGTATTATATTTTTTATGCAAAACCATTTAAGTGCAGCAGTACTTGTAATGACAACACTTTTGATACAAATGTTTATAGCAGGGATAAATTTTAAAGCACTTATAACAGTTATGATTGCAGGAATGATTGGAGGATATTTTGCGATAACTTCAATATTTAAGAAAGCATCTCGGACGGATTTAGACAAGCAAGAGTTGAAGTATGGAGAGATCCTTTTAAATATTTTAAAACAACAGGATGGCAAACATCTCAAGGACTTTTAGCATTAGCATCAGGTGGACTTTTTGGAGTAGGGCTTCGGAAATAGTAGACAAAAACAAAATTATATACCAGAACCACAAAATGACTTTATATTTGCAATATTCGCAGAAGAGATGGGCTTTGTAGGAGTAATAATAATAATATCACTGTTTATATTTTTAATAGGAAGAGGACTTCAAATATCTGCAAAGGCTCCAGATTTGTTTCGGAAGACTTATAGCAATAGGAGTATCTTCATTAATAGGAGTACAAGTACTTCGGGAATTTAGCAGTTGTATCAAATACGATACCAGTAACAGGAATATCATTACCACTTTTTAGTTATGGTGGATCATCAGTTATAACAATATTTATAGCCTTTGGCCTTCTTATAAGTATATCAAGGGTTGCAAATAGAGTAGAAAAAGAAAATAAGGTAAAATAAAATAAATTATAAATATAGTAACAAAAAATGTATAGAATGTGGTATATTATTAATTGTATAATAAAATGCAAATAATGATATACTCATTTTGCGGTTAATAGGGAGTATGATAAGTAAATGAAAGTTATAATATCTGCAGCAGGGACGGCAGGACATATAAATCCAGCACTTGCAATAGCAAATAAGATAAAAGAAGAAGAGAAAGATTCTGAGATCCTGTTTATAGGAACAGATTATGGACTTGAAAATGAGCTTGTAAGTAAGGCAGGATATAAATTAAAGAAAATTGAAGCATATGGGTTTTCAAAAAAATTAACATTTGAAAATTTAAGAAGAATATTACAGACAACATTAAGTATATTTAGGATGAGAAATATTATTGAAGATTTTAAGCCAGATATTGTGATAGGAACAGGTGGATATATTTGTGGACCAACATTTTATGCAGCAAGTTCATTAAAAATTCCAATGCTTCTTCATGAAAGTAATGGATATCCTGGAATGGCAGTAAAGATGTTTGATGGTAAAGCAAAAATATTATTAGGATTTGAAAGTGCTAAAAAATATCTTAAAGACAAGGAAAATGCTATAACTGTTGGAAATCCTACAAATATTAAGAAATTGAATTTATCAAAAGAAAAAAGAAAAGACATCTTTAGAAAATTAGGACTTAATGAAAACATAAAAACTATATTAGTAACAGGTGGAAGTCAAGGAGCTAGAAAATTAAATGAAAGTGTTTTAGAATTAATAAAGATAACTAAAGGTAAAGAGCTAGGTAAAGATTTTCAAATCATATTTGCAACTCGGAAAATACAATTATGAAGAAATAACTAAGAAAATAGATGAGATAAAAAAAGAAGATATCAATGAAGCTAATGAAAACAATGAAGAAATTAAAGGAGTAAAGATTATGCCATATATATTTAATATGGAAGAAGTATTAAATATAGCAGATCTTGCAATATGTAGAAGTGGTGCAATGACTGTTACAGAGATTTTGGCTGTTGGAATTCCAGCAATTTTTGTTCCACTACCTTCAGAAAATTCAAATAAACAATCATTAAATGCAGAAATATTTGTAGAAAACAATATGGGGATAATTATTGATAATGATAAAGTAACAGGAGAATTATTATATAATAATTTAAAAGAAATCATCTTAAAAGACAAACTTAAAATAATGAAAGAAAATATGTTAAAATATATATCAGAAAATGAAAATAAAATTTTAAATACACTTGATAATATATATAGGATTATTAAGAAGTTAATAAAAAGAAAGTAAGAAAGTAAAAAGGTAATAATGAAGAAATTAATAATAGTTGAATCACCAGCAAAAGCAACAACAATTAAGAAATTTTTAGGATCAAATGTAAAAGTAATAGCATCAAAAGGACATTTGAGGGATTTACCAAAATCAAGGCTAGGTGTAGATATAGAAAATAATTTTGAACCAGAATATATTAATGTAAGAGGAAAAGGTGACTTAATTAAAGAATTGAAAAAAGAAGCATTATCTTCTGATGAGGTATATCTTGCAACAGACCCTGATAGAGAAGGAGAAGCTATAGCATGGCATTTATCTAAAATACTTCGGAATTGATGAAAATAAGGAATGTAGGGTTACTTTTAATGAAATAACAAAAGAAACAGTAAAAAAATCTATGGAGAAACCAAGAAAGATTAATTTAAATACTGTTGATGCACAACAAGCAAGAAGAGTTTTAGATAGAATAGTTGGATATAAGATAAGTCCAATACTTTGGAAAAAGGTTAAAAGTGGACTTTCTGCAGGAAGAGTACAAACAGTTGCTTTAAGACTTATAGTTGAAAAAGAAAGAGAAATAAGAAATTTCGTACCTGAAGAATATTGGACACTTGAAGTAATACTTGAAAAAGATAAACAAAAAGTAACAGCACAATTTTTCGGTAAAGATGGGAAAAAAGTTAAAATTTCTAATGAAAAACAATTAAATGAAATATTAGAAAAATTAAATAAAGAATATATTGTTAAAGATGTTATAAGATCTGAAAGAAAGAAAAATCCAACACCAGTATTTACAACAAGTACATTACAACAAGCAGCAGCAAGAAGTTTAAACTATAATATTAAAAAAACAATGCAAATAGCACAAGGATTATATGAAGGTGTTAAAATACCAGGAAAAGGTAATACCGGACTTATAACATATATGAGAACAGACTCAACTAGAATTTCAGAAGAAGCAAGAAAGATTATAAAAAAAGAGATTATAACAAAATTTGGTGAAGAATATTATGAAGAAAGATATTTTAAAACAGCAAAAAATGCACAAGATGGACATGAAGGTATAAGACCATCATATCCAGATATAACACCAGAAAGTATAAAAGAATATTTAACTAAAGAACAATATGCACTATATTCAATGATATATAAAAGAACACTTGCAAGCCAGATGAAACCAGCAGTGTATGATACAATGACTGTAAAGTTTGATAATAATAATTATGAATTTAGAACAAATGGTTCAAAAATTAAATTTTTGGGATTTCTAAAAATATATGATTTAGATAAATATTCTAAAGCAGAAAAAGAAGAAGAAAATGAAGGGATTAATTCTAAAAATAAAAATGGAATAGAAGAAATTCAAGAATTAGCAGAACTTCCAGATATATATGAAAAAGATATTTTCAAAGAAAAGAAACAAAATAAGAAACAATCATTTACAGAACCACCAGCAAGATATACAGAAGCAAGTCTTGTTAAAGTGTTAGAAGCAAATGGAATAGGAAGACCAAGTACATATTCTCCAACTATAAATACAATAATAGAAAGAAGATATGTAAAAAAAGAAAAGAAAGCTATAGTTCCAACAGAACTTGGAGAAATAGTAACAGACTTACTACTTAAATATTTTGAAAATATATTTAATGTGAAGTTTACAGCAAATATAGAAGAAGAATTTGATATAGTAGAAGAAGGAAAAGAAAAATGGAAAAATATCATAACTAATTTCTATAAGACATTTGAAGAAAATTTAGGAAAAGCAACAGATTTAGAAGAAAAAATCGAAATAAAAGATGAAGAAAGTGATATAGACTGTGATAAATGTGGTAGAAAAATGGTATACAAAATAGGAAGATTTGGAAGATTTCTAGCATGTTCACGGATATCCAGAATGTAAAAATACAATGAGAATAGTAAATTATACGAAAGCAGTATGTCCTAAATGTGGTGGTAGAATAGAAAAAAGAAAAGGAAAAAGAAAGCCATATTATATATGTGAAAACAATCCTAAAAATGGTTGTGATTATATATCATGGGAATTACCAAAAGAATAGAAAATAAAAGGAAATAATATATGGAAAAAGATTATAAGATAACAATAGGTATAGAAGTTCATGCAGAACTTAACACAAAAACAAAAGCATATTGTAAGTGTGCAAATAATATAAAAGAAGAACCTAATACTAATATATGTCCAACATGTATGGGGCTTCCAGGTGCACTTCCATATTTTAATAAAGAAGTATTGAAAAAAGCTATAAAACTTGGATTAGCTACAAAATCAACTATAGCAAGAGAAACAAAGTTTGATAGAAAAAACTATTTTTATCCAGATTTAGCAAAAGGATATCAAATATCACAAGCAGATAAACCAATAGCAGAAAATGGTGTACTTGAAATAGAAATGGAAGATGGAAAAACAAGAGAAATAAGAATTGAAAGAATACATATGGAAGAAGATACAGCGAAATTAAATTATGATAATTTTGGAAGAGGAACACTTATAGACTTTAACCGTGGAGGAATTCCTCTTGTAGAAATAGTATCAAAACCAGATATTCATAGTATAAAAGAAGCACTTATATATCTAGAAACACTTAGAAAATTACTTATATATCTAGAAATAGCAGAATGTAAGATGGAAGAAGGTGGGTTTAGAGCAGATGTTAATATATCTGTAAGTAATACTGATACACTTCGGACAAAGAGCAGAAATAAAAAATATGAACTCATTTAAGTCTATAGAAAGAGCTTTAGAATATGAAGTATCAAGACAAATAGAAATGGCAGAAAAAGGAACACCAATAATACAATCAACACTTAGATGGGATGATGTAGAAGGAAAAACATATCTTATGAGGACAAAGGAAAATGCACAAGATTATAGGTATTTTCCAGAATCAGATTTATCTATGATTAATGTTTCAGAAGAGTTAATTAATAATATAGAAAAAACATTACCAGAATTATTATCAGATAAAAAGAAAAGATATATAGAAGAACTTAAACTTTCTGATAAGCAAATATTATTTATACTTTCAGATAATAGATATATAGATCTTTTTGAAAAAACATTAGAAAAGATAGAAGAACCAAAATTAATAGCAAACTATATGATGACAGAAATAGCATCATATGTAAATGATGAAGTGATATCACCAAAAGATTTAAATATTGATGAAGAAAGATATTCAGAGTTTATAGTACTTTTAAAAGAAAATGTTTTAAATTCTAAAACAGCAAAAATAGTTATAATTGAAATGCTTAAAACAGGTAAAACAGCAAAAGAAATTATAAAAGAAAAAGGTCTTGAACAAATAAGTGATGATAATATTATAAAAGATATTGTTAAAAAAGTATTAGAAAATAATATGAAATCAGTAGAAGATTATAAGAATGGAAAAGATAGAGCACTTCGGATTTTTAGTAGGACAATGTATGAAAGAAACTAGAGGAAAAGGAAATCCTGCTAAGATAAATGAATATATATTAGAATATATTAAAGAAATGTA
>CALIMU010000080.1 GCA_938045355.1 uncultured Clostridium sp.
ATTTTTAAGTTTATTTGTTTCTATTATTTTTTTATTATTTATACTTGTTATAATTTCATCTATTTTCATCTATTTTCCCTTAGCTGTTTTTTCTGATTTTATTACATTTAAAAATGTATGTATTTCTTCTATTTTCCTTGTTTCATCCTTATATTTATATATTATAATTCCTTTTTCTTGTTCTACTTTTGAATTTTTAAAATTTATTCTTGTTCCATATGTTTTTATTAGTTTTTCAACTGAATCAAGATTAAATTTGTCATTAATATGTATATTTACTGTATTTTTTATATATTCTGATTTATTTTCAATTATCTTAGATATTCCTTGTTTTTCTGCCATATTTCTTAAAATTATTATCTTAACAAAATTCTTAAGTTCATTTGGAAATTCTCCATATCTATCTATTAAACCTTTTACAACCTCTTTAAGCCTAGCATTATCTTTACAATATATTATTTCTTGATATATATCCATCTTATATTTTTGCTTACTTATATATGTATCTGGTATATATGCATCTACTAATATATCTATTACTGTATTTTCTTCTTGTTCTATTTCTTCTCCTTTTAGCTCCCTTATATTTTCTTCTAAAAGTTTTGTATATGTCTCATATCCTACTTGTTCCATATGTCCTGACTGAATGTCGCCAAAAAGACTTCCGTGCTCCTCTTATTTCCAAATCTCTCATAGCTATTTTAAATCCAGATCCGAAGTTCTGTAAACTCTTTTAATGCTTGTAATCTTTTTTCTGAAGCCTCTGATATATTTTTATTTCTTTTTACCATTATATATGCATAACCCTGTCTTGCAGATCTTCCGAACTCTACCTCTCATTTGATATAATTGTGCAAGTCCGGAGCTTATCACCATCTTCTATTATAATTGTATTTGCATTTGGAATATCTATACCAGATTCTAAAATTGTAGTACATACTAATACTTTTGTTTTGTTTTCAACAAAATCTTTCATTTTCTTTTCTATTTGTTTTGGTGTCATCTTCCCATGTGCATAATCTATTTCTATCTTAGGCAACTCTTTTTTTAATTTATTTACAGTATTTTCAATAAACTCTACTCTATTGTATACATAAAATACTTGTCCACCTCTTTCTACTTCTTTATATATAGCCTCTCTAATAATTTCCATATCTTTTTCAATAATATATGTTTTTATAGGAAGTCTATTATATGGTGGTTCATAAATTACAGACATGTCTCTTACCCCAGAAAGTGACATATTCATTGTTCTTGGTATTGGTGTTGCTGTCATTGTTAATACATCAACAGTATCTTTTATAATCTTTATCTTTTCTTTATCTTTAACTCCAAATCTATGTTCTTCATCTATTATAAGAAGGCCTAAATCTCTAAATTTTACATCTGAACTAAGTAATCTATGTGTTCCTATTATTATGTCAATTTCTCCTCTAGATAATTTTTCAATTATAACCTTTTGTTCTTTAGAAGTTTTAAATCTACTTATGTCTTCTATAACTATAGGGAAATTTTTCATTCTTTCTCTAAATTCATTTGCTTGTTGTTTTGCAAGTACTGTTGTTGGGACAATATATGCAACTTGTTTTATGTCATTTACTGCTTTAAATGCTGCACGCATTGCAACTTCTGTCTTACCAAATCCAACATCACCACAAAGTAATCTATCCATAGGTTTTTCATCTTCCATGTCTTTTTTTATCTCAGCTGTACATCTTAATTGATCATCTGTTTCTGCATATATAAATTCATATTCAAACTCTTCTTGATCTTTTCCGTCTTTTGAAAACTTAAATCCTTTAGATTTTTCTCTTTTTGCATATAATTTAATAAGTTCTTCTGCAACTTCTCTTAAATTAGATTTAACTTTTGCCTTTGTTTTTTCCCATTCTTTTGTACCAAGTCTATTAAGCTTAGGTTCATTTCCGGGCTGCTCCTATAAATTTTCTAACATTTGATAAATCATCTGTTGGTACATATAAATAATCATTATCCTTATATTCTATCTTAATATAATCTTTACTAATCCCTTGTACTTCTACCTTTTTTATTTCTATAAACTTTCCTATACCATTAATTTTATGTACAATATAGTCTCCTTGTTCTAAATCTGCAAAAATTATATTTTCTGCATTTGTAAACAAACTGTTTTTGCCTACTCTTTTTTCAGTATTCCTCGCTGTTTCTGCATCTATAGATATAATCAAATAATTATTTTTTTCATCATTTATACTGAAACCTTTTGATATTTTTCCTTTTAAAAGTTGAATTTTTTTATTATAATCTATAGTATTAATCTCTATCTTTTTTAATACATGTTCTAAAATATAATTATAATTTTCATATGCAATTATATAAATACAATCATTTTTATTTTCTTCTTTTTTTAATATTTCTTCCAAATTTTGTAATTCTGTTTTTAAAAAAGTATATTC